>NZ_JBEGDB010000089.1:0-28482 GCF_043638955.1 Bradyrhizobium sp. 31Argb
GCGCGAAACTACTTCGCCGTCGTCGCCATTGCCGCCACTCTGCTCTGGATAAGGTAACTGTCCACACGGCCTAGGGTTCCCGCCATAGCCTCGTTTTCTGCCAAATTGCCCGTTTCGGAGCCCGCATGGACAACACGATGCCTATCCTGCTCGTCCCGGGCCTGGTCTCTTCGCCGCGGATCTTTGCCCCTGTCGTGCCGGCGCTATGGCGGCTCGGGCCGGTCACGGTCGCCAACCACATCCGCGACGACCATATGGGGGCGATCGCGCGCCGGATCCTGGCCGAAGCGCCGCCGCGTTTCGCGCTGGCCGGGCATTCGATGGGCGGCTACATCGCCTTCGAGATCATGCGCCAGGCGCCGGAGCGGGTGGCAAAGCTGGCCTTGATCAACACCCAGGCCCGTCCCGACACGCCGGAGGCCTCCGAGCGCCGCCGCGGCATGATGGCCCGCGCCAAAAGCGGCGATTTCCGCGGCGTGTTGGATGAACTCTTTCCCGGCTTCGTGCACCCGTCGCGGCGCGAAGATGCGAGCCTGCGCCGGCTCGTCCACGACATGGGCGAGGATGTCGGGGCCGAAGGGTTCATCCGCCAGCAGACGGCAGTGATCAGCCGGCCCGACTCGCGGCCGACGCTGGCCTGGATCAAGTGCCCGACGCTGGTGCTGACGGGCGACGAGGACCATACCATCCCGAATTCGCTGTCGGTTGAGATGGCGAACGGCATTCCCGGGGGCCAAGCTCGTGATCCTGCCCAATTGCGGGCACCTGCCGCAGCCGGAACAACCCGAGGCGACCGCGAACGCGCTGATCGAATGGCTCAGGAACTGAGGTTGTTCTCGCGGAACGAACGGCCTAGATGGAAGGTTTGATCATTCAAGGATAAGGCCATGCTGCGCGACGACATCAACAACGCGGTCAAGGACGCCATGAAGGCGAAGGAGGAGCGCAAGCTCTCCACGCTGCGCATGGTCAATTCGACCATCAAGAATGCCGATATCGACGCGCGCGGCCAGGGCAAGCCGCCGCTTTCGGATGCCGAATTGCTCGGCGTGCTGCAGAAGATGATCAAGCAGCGCCAGGAAGCGGTCGAGCTCTACGACAAGGGCGGCCGCGCCGAGCTCGCCGCGCAGGAGCGCGAGGAGATCGCGGTGATCTCGGCCTACCTGCCGAAGCAGATGTCGGAGGATGAGGTGAAAGCCGCGATATCGGCCGCGATCGCCGAGACCAATGCTGCCGGCGTCAAGGACATGGGCAAAGTGATCGGCGCGCTGAAGGCGAAGTACACGGGGCAGATGGATTTCGCCAAGGCCAGCGGCCTGGTGAAGGCGGCACTGGGATAGGCTTCGAACGGGACCAAGTTTCAAACCAAACGGAGGAAATCATGGCCGACCAGCAAGCCCAACCCTCCGGTCCCGATCTGTCGCAAGGCGTGGCGCCCTCCGACTTCTCCGGCGCCAGCCTGCTCGGCCATGTCGGCGATGAAGACGTGCTGCTGGTGCGCTCAGGATCGGACGTCTTTGCGATCGACGCCCATTGCAGCCATTATCACGGGCCGCTGGCGGAAGGTCTCGTCGTCGGCGAGAGCGTCCGCTGTCCCTGGCATCACGCCTGTTTCGATCTGCGCACCGGCGAGGCGTCACGCGCACCGGCGTTGAGCGCGCTCGCGGTCTGGAAGGTCGAGCACGAAGGCGAGCGCATTTTCGTCCGCGAGAAACGCGAGCAGCCCAAGCCTCGCGTGAAGGGCGTGATCGATGCGCTCGCCCGCATCGTGATCGTGGGTGGCGGCGCGGCGGGATTTGCCGCCGCCGAGATGCTGCGACGACAGGATTATCGCGGCAGCATCGTGATGCTGAGCGGCGAGGCGGCGGCGCCGGTCGATCGGCCGAACCTGTCGAAGGACTATCTTGCCGGCAGCGCGCCGGAGGACTGGCTGCCGCTGCGTCCGGACGATTTCTATTCTGACGCCGCGATCGATCTGCGGCTCAAGACCAAGGTTGCGTCGATCGAGCCAGCCGCACGCCAGGTCGTGCTCGCCGATGGCAAGGCCTTGCCCTACGACCGGTTGCTATTGGCGACCGGCGCGGAGCCGGTGCGTCTGCTGATTCCGGGCGCGGACCAGCCGCATGTCCATCTCTTGCGCTCGCTGGATGATTGCCGCGCGATCATCGCTTCCGCCAGCGGCGCGCGCCGCGCGGTTGTGATCGGCGCGAGTTTCATCGGGCTCGAGGTCGCGGCTTCGTTACGGGCGAGGGATATCGAGGTCCACGTCGTCGGGCTGGAGCAGCGGCCGATGGAGCGCGTGCTCGGGCCCGCCATGGGCGACTTCGTCCGCAGCCTGCATGAAGAGCACGGCGTCGTCTTTCATCTCGGCGATACCGTCACCGATCGACGGCAAGCGTGCGAGCCTACAGAGTGGCGGCGTGCTCGAGGCCGATCTCGTCGTGATCGGCGTCGGCGTGCGGCCGCGCCTCGCGCTGGCCGAAAAAGCCGGACTTGCGATCGATCGCGGCGTCACCGTGAATGCCTATCTCGAAACCAGCAGCCCCGGCATTTATGCGGCGGGCGACATCACCCGCTGGCCGGATCCGCATTCCGGTGAGAACATCCGCGTCGAACACTGGGTGGTGGCAGAGTGCCAGGGCCAGACCGCCGCGCGCAACATGCTGGGTCAGCGCGAAGCCTTCGACGCGGTGCCGTTCTTCTGGAGCCAGCATTACGACGTGCCGGTCAACTATGTCGGCCACGCCGAGAAATGGGACGAGATCGACGTCGACGGCGATATCGCTGCAAAGGACTGCGTGGTGCGCTACAGGAGAGGCGGCCGCGTGCTCGCGGTGGCGTCGATCTATCGGGATATTGCCAGCTTGGAGGCCGAGCTTGCGATGGAGCGCGGCGCGCTGGCGGCGTAGCGGACCGCCTCGCCCCGCTTGCGGGGAGAGGCCGGATCGCATCGAAGATGCGATCCGGGTGAGGGGGAGTCTCCGCGAGGGTATCTCTCACCGTGATTGCGGAAGCAGCCCCTCACCCCAACCCTCTCCCCGCAAGAGCGGGGCGAGGGAGAAGATGGAGCTACTTCGGCTGCAGCTTCAGCGCGGCCGAGTTGATGCAGTAGCGCAGGCCGGTCGGGCCGGGGCCGTCGGGAAAGACGTGGCCGAGATGGCCGCTGCATTTCGAGCACAGGACTTCGGTGCGGACCATGCCGTGGCTACGGTCGGTCTCCTCGTCGACATGGCTTTCCGTCGCCGGCTGCGTGAAGCTCGGCCAGCCGCAGCCGGAATCGAACTTGGCATCGGACTCGAACAAGGTCTGGCCGCAGCCGG
This sequence comes from Bradyrhizobium sp. 31Argb, assembly GCF_043638955.1. NCBI lineage: Bacteria > Pseudomonadati > Pseudomonadota > Alphaproteobacteria > Hyphomicrobiales > Nitrobacteraceae > Bradyrhizobium > Bradyrhizobium sp. 31Argb. The sequence continues at coordinate 3,321 of NZ_JBEGDB010000089.1, forward strand.
CGCAGACATAGGCGCCCTCGCGGTGGTCGTGCTCATATTCGCCGGTGAAGGGACGCTCGGTCGCCTTCTCGCGCAGCACCGCATACTGCATCGGCGTCAATTCCTTGCGCCATTCGGCGTCGCTCTTGACGACCTTGTCTGGGCTCTTGGTGTCGGACATGAAAACTCCTCTCACTATGCCGTCATTGCGAGCGGAGCTTCGCCGCTTGCGGAGACACGGATTGCTTCGTCGCTTCGCTCCTCGCAATGACGGAGCTGTTCCGTCAATTCGTGACCTTGGTGTTGCCGACCAGCGTCGGCTTTTCGATGTAGTTCTCCGCGAAGATCTTCTTCAGGTTCTCGACCTTCGGGATGTCGTTATACGCAATATAGGGTTGGTTGGGGTGCAGCGTCAGGTAGTCCTGGTGATAGGCCTCGGCCGGATAGAACCCCTGGAGCGTACCGACCTTGGTCACGATCGGCTTCTTGTAGACCTTGGCCGTATTGAGCTGCGCGATATAGGCCTCCGCCACCTTCTTCTGATCGTCGTTGGTGACGAAGATCGCCGAGCGGTATTGCGTGCCGGTGTCCGGGCCCTGGCGGTTCAATTGCGTCGGGTCATGCACGACCGAGAAGAAGATCTGCAGGAGCTTGCCGTAGGAGACCTGCTTCGGGTCGTACTTGATCTCGACCGATTCCGCGTGTCCGGTGGTGCCGGTCGAGACCATGTTGTAGTCGGCGGTCGCCTTGTTGCCGCCGGCATAGCCGGAAACCGCGCTGACAACGCCGGCGGTGTGCTGGAACACGCCCTGCACGCCCCAGAAGCAGCCGCCCGCGAGCACCGCGGTCTGGATGCCATCGGTGGGTTTGGCGTCGGCCGTCGGGGCGGGAATGATCACGGCGTCTTCAGCCGCGCGGGAGGGGGCCGCGGCGAGGGAGGCGATGGCCAGCGCGCCGAGCGCGGCAGCGCCGAGCGACAGGCGGCGGAACGGGCGAGTGGACATGGTTTCCTCTTTGGATGGGAGGGCAGGGCCAGTCTAGAACGGAAGCAGGGTTTCGGAAATCGGGCGGTCTTCCCCTGGATGCCGAAGATACGGGGCAGGGACGGGGGTGTTACGGCCGGGTGGACACGAGTCCGTGAACCAGCCCCGTCATTGCGAGGAGCGGAGCGACGAAGCAATCCATGCCTCCGCAAGCGGAGACATGGATTGCTTCGCTTCGCTCGCAATGACGAGGGAGAAAGTTCACACCACCACGCTCAGCCGCTTCGCTGCCCGCGTGATGCCGGTGTACAGCCACCTTGCGCGGCTGTCCTGGAACGCGAAGCTTTCGTCGAACAGCACTACGTCGTCCCATTGTGAGCCCTGCGACTTGTGCACGGTGAGCACATAGCCGTAGTCGAACTCGTCGTAGGGCTTGCGCTGTTCCCAGGGGATGGTCTCGATCGCGCCGCCGAAGCATTCGCCGCGCACGGAGACCTTGGTGACCTTGTGGCCGAAATCCTCGTCCGGCATCACGCGCATGGTGATGATCTTGGATTTCGATTGCGCGCGCGCCTTCACGCGCCACAGGCCGCCATTGAACAGGCCCTTCTTGCGGTTGTTGCGCAGGCAGACCAGCTTGTCGCCGGCGACCGGCAAGGGATCCTCGATGTTCTGCCGCTGCCGCATCCGCATGTTGTAGGCGCGGCGGGTGTTGTTGCGGCCGACCAGCACCTGGTCGGCGTTCATGACGCGCGCCGGATCGAGCTCGTTGCGCGCCACCACCTCGCTCTCGCCGTGACGGCCGATCTCGAGCTCGCGGCCCTCGCGGATGTCCATCGACATCCGCACGATCGGATCGTCCTGCGCCTGGCGGTGCACCTCGGTCAGCATCGCGTCGGGCTCGGCATTGGTGAAGAAGCCGGCGCCCTGGATTGGCGGAAGCTGCGCGGGATCGCCGAGCACGAGCAGCGGACAGTCGAACGACATCAGGTCGCGGCCGAGCTCGGCGTCCACCATCGAGCACTCGTCGATCACGATCAGCTTGGCTTTCGATGCCGGCGCGTCGTCCCACAATTCGAACGTCGGCTGCTCGACGCCGGATTCGCGGGCGCGGTAGATCAGCGAATGAATCGTGGAGGCGCTCTCGCAACCCTTGTTGCGCATCACCAGCGCGGCCTTGCCGGTGAACGCCGCGAACTTCACCTCGCCGTCGACGCCTTCAGCGATGTGGCGGGCCAGCGTGGTCTTGCCGGTACCGGCATAGCCGAACAGGCGGAAGATCGGCGGCGTGCCGTTCCGGCCGGGTTTTGCCTTGAGCCAGTCGGCGACGGCTTGCAGCGCGGAATCCTGATGCGGCGTAAAGGTGGTCATGGGTCTCGGCGGAGGAGAGGACGGGCGGGGACGCCCGCCGACTCGGCCCCTCAACCTAGCCATTCAGGCTGCCGGCGCAAGGTGCCGGCTGGCCGCCCAGGATACCCAAACCTATTGCCAGCCGGGAACGCCGCGCATGTCCGGCAGATGGTGGGCGATGCCCTTGTGGCAATCGATGCAGGTCTTCTCGCCCGTGAACAGGAAACGCTGATGCGCCACGCTCGCCCGCGGCGACTGTTTGGTGATGTCCATCGATTGCGCGCTATGGCAGTTGCGGCATTCGAGCGAATCATTGGCCTTGAACCGCGCCCATTCATGCAGCGCGAGCTCGAGCCGGTTGTCGACGAACTTGTCGCGGGTGTCGATGCTGCCGAAGAGATGGCCCCAGACTTCCTTGGAGGCCTGCATCTTGCGGGCGATCTTGTCGGTCCAGTTGTGCGGGACATGGCAGTCCGGGCAGGTCGCGCGCACGCCGGAGCGGTTGGTGAAGTGGATGGTGGACTTCAATTCGGCAAAGACGTTGTCGCGCATCTCGTGACAGCCCGTGCAGAATTTTTCGGTGTTGGTCAGTTCCAGCGCGGTGTTGAAGCCGCCCCAGAAGATCACGCCGGCGACGAAGCCGGCAAGCACCAGCACCCCGAGCCCGAACACGGAGCTCGGCCGGATCAGTACGTTCCATAGTTCGAGGACAAAATTCCACGCCCGCGCAAACCAGCCTTGGCGGGGCGCCTTGTCGACGTCACTCATCGGCGGCCACCCGGCGCTGGGGGGTTCAGGATGCTGTCGATGTCGACGAAATCATTGGTCACTGGCGGCGTCGTGACGTTCTGCGGGACATGACACTCCGTGCAGAAATAGCGGCGCGGCGATACCGAGGCCAGGAACTGGCCGTCGCGGTCCATGAAATGGGTGATGCTCACCATCGGCGCCTGCGATTCGCCGGTGCGGGCGCGGGCATGGCACGACAGGCATTTGTTGCCGTTCATGTCGACCTGGTAGCCGTCGATCGAGTGGGGGATCACCGGCGGCTGTTCCGGATAGTTGCGGATTTCCCGTTCCGCGGTGTTGCGCATCGGCGTCATCGGCCGCGCCGGTCCCTCCTCGTTGAGTGGAGTAGGACCGCGCAGGCCGGACATGACGCCTTGCGCGAGCAGCGAGCTCGAAGCGGCGACAAGCGCAACAGCGAGAACGACGATAGCGGACTTTCCAATCATGTCGTCGTCACCTTCTCGATGCGCACGGCGCATTTCTTGTAGTCGGTCTGCAGCGAAATCGGATCGGTCGCGTCCAGCGTCACCTTGTTGATGAGCTTGGATTCATCGAACCAGGGCACGAACACCAGGCCGCGCGGTGGCTTGTCACGGCCGCGGGTCTCCAGCCGGACGCGGATGAAACCGCGGCGGGATTCCACCTTGACCTCATCGCCGCGGCGCAGCTTCAGCTCGGCGGCATCGTCGGGATGCATGAAGCAGACGGCTTCAGGGAATGCCCGGTAGAGCTCGGGAACGCGGCGGGTCATGGTACCGGAGTGCCAATGCTCCAGCACGCGGCCGGTCGAGAGCCAGAACGGAAAGTCCTTGTCGGGCGATTCCGCCGGCGGCTCGTAGGGCAGCGCGAAGATCCGCGCCTTGCCGTCGGGGAAGCCGTAGAACTGAACGCCGGTGCCCTGCTGGACATAAGGGTCGAGCCCCTCGCGGAAACGCCAGCGGGTTTCCTGGCCGTTGACCACCGGCCAACGCAATCCGCGGACCTGATGATAGACGTCGTATGGCGCGAGGTCATGGCCGTGGCCGCGGCCGAACGAGGCATATTCCTCGAACAGGCCCTTGTGCACATAGAAGCCGTAGGCATTCGACTCCTGATTAGCGTAGCCGGCCTCGATGTCGGTGACCGGGAATTTGTCGACCTGGCCGTTGCGGTAGAGGATGTCGAACAGCGTCTTGCCGCGATACTCCGGCATCTTCGCGATCAGCTCTTCCGGCCAGACTTCCTCGACCTTGAAGCGTTTGGAGAACTCCATGAGCTGCCAAAGGTCCGAGCGCGCCTCGCCCGGCGCCGAGACCAGTTGGTGCCAGTTATGGGTGCGGCGTTCGGCATTGCCATAGGCGCCTTCCTTCTCGACCCACATCGCGGCCGGCAGGATGAGATCGGCGGCCAGCGCCGTCACGGTCGGATAGGCGTCCGACACCACGATGAAATTCTCGGGGTTGCGATAACCGGGATAGGTCTCCTCGTTGCCGTTGGCGGCGGCCTGCAGGTTGTTGTTGACCTGGATCCAGTAGGCGTTGAGCAGCCCGTCCTTCAGCATCCGGTTCTGCTGCACGGCGTGACAGCCGGGCTTGTCGGGAATGGTGCCTTCCGGGAGCTTCCAGATGTGCTCAGCCTTCGTGCGATGCTCCTTGTTGGTCACGACCATGTCGGCCGGCAGGCGGTGCGAGAAGGTGCCGACCTCGCGCGCGGTGCCGCAGGCGGACGGCTGACCGGTCAGCGAGAACGGGCTGTTGCCGGGTTCGGAGATTTTTCCGGTCAGGAGGTGGATGTTGTAGACGAGGTTGTTGCACCAGACACCGCGGGTGTGCTGGTTGAAGCCCATGGTCCAGAAGCTTGTGACCTTGACCTTCGGATCGGCATAGAGCTCGGCGAGTGCTTCCAGCCGGTTGAGCGGGACGCCAGCCATGTCGCCGCCTTCTCCAGCGTGTAGTCGGAGAGGAACTTGACGTATTCGTCATAGCTCATGTCCTGGGCATCGTTGGCCTTGGCGCGGCCAGTCGCCTTCTTCTCCAGCGGGTGGTCGGGCCGCAGGCCGTAGCCGATATCGGTCTGGCCGCGCTTGAACAGCGTGTGCTTGTTGACGAAATCCTTGTTCACCCGCCCGGTCTTGACGATGTGATTGGCGATCGCGTTGAGCAGATAGAGGTCGGTCTGCGGCTTGAACACCAGTCCGATGTCGGCGAGATCGAACGAGCGGTGCTCGAAGGTGGAAAGCACGGCGACGCGCACATGCGGTGCGGAGAGGCGGCGGTCGGCAACCCGGGTCCACAGGATCGGGTGCATCTCGGCCATGTTCGAGCCCCACAGCACGAAGGCGTCGGCGGCCTCGATGTCGTCATAGCAGCCCATCGGCTCGTCGATGCCGAAAGTGCGCATGAAGCCGGTGGCGGCGGAGGCCATGCAATGCCGCGCATTGGGATCGATGTTGTTTGAACGGAAGCCGGCCTTGAACAGCTTTGATGCCGCATAGCCTTCGAAGATCGTCCACTGGCCGGAGCCGAACATGCCGATGCCATCAGGCCCGCGCTTCTTCAGCGCGGCCTTGAACTTCTCCGACATCACATCGAAGGCCTCGTCCCATGACACTTCGGTGAAATCGCCGTTCTTGTCGTACTTGCCGCCCTTCTTGCGCAGCATCGGCTTGGTCAGGCGATCATGGCCGTACATGATCTTGGAGAGGAAATAGCCCTTCACGCAATTCAGGCCGCGGTTGACCTCCGACTTGATGTCGCCGTGGGTGGCGACGACGCGGTTGTCCTTGGTCGCGACCATCACGCTGCAGCCGGTGCCGCAGAAGCGGCACGGCGCCTTGTCCCACTTCAGTTCGCTGTCGGCGCGCTCGGTGACGAGGTTGGCGGCACCCGCTGCAACCGGCATGCCGCCGGCGAGCGCCGCCATCGCGGCGGCTTCCAGTTTCAGGACCTGACGGCGATCCAGCTTGGGGGCGGTCATGGTGTTTCCTTCCCTTTGGTTGAGGGGCCTTCGATCGCGCGACATCAGGCAGCACCCGGATCGACGGCGTGGAACACGAGCGAGGCGGAATAGACGTTGGGCAGTGCGGAAATCGTGTTGAGCGTCGCGCCGAGCGAGCCCGCGTCGGGCGCATCCACGACGACCACGAGCTTTCCCTTCTCATCGCGACCGTAAATCTCGCAGCCGCGCAGCGCCGTGATCGCAGCTTCGGTGGCATCGAGCCGGTCAGGCCGGGTCTGCACGAGGATGCTGGCGATCTCGCCGCCGGGCGACGGCACGACAGGGTCGGTTTGCAGGACGCGGCCCGTGATGAGCGCTCGGCGATCGATGGTAGTCTGAGCTCTAATCATGGCGGCTGTTCCTTGAGTGGTCGGCTGATCAATGTGGCGGGGGAGGGCCCGGCGGGCCCGCGATCATCTGATAGATCCACACAGCAAGGCCGTAGCTGCCCACCGTGGCCACGGCCAAAGCAGGCATCACAATTGCCGTAAGAAAAAGAAACGCGAAGATCTCCATGCGCCTACGGCGCGGCCTCGCGCTCGCATCGTCGCTGGTTGCCGACATACGTCGTCTCGCTTCAATTCAGATTGTGTGGGGGAAGGCCTCGTTGCCTTCCTAACGTAGTAATGTCACCGGGACATTTTAGCACTGATCTAAATCAATGCGCGCCAACATTGTATACGGGCGAAGCGGATTCGGCGGCGCGGCAACCGGCAAGGTTACTGTTTGGTTGCAGTGCGCATGTTCCGCCATCCGGAATTGGCATAGGCTGGACTTCGCGCGCCCCGGCAATACACTGAGGCAAACAACAAGACGTACGGGAGCGACGCCATGAAATTCGGCATCTTCTACGAGCTGCAACTGCCGCGTCCATGGAACGAGCGCGACGAACTCAAGCTCTACCAGGACGCATTGACGCAGCTCGAGACCGCCGACCGGCTCGGCTACGACTATGCCTGGGTCGTGGAACATCATTTCCTCGAGGAGTACTCGCACTCGCCGGCGCCGGAATCGTTCCTGGCTGCGGCAAGCCAGCGCACCCGGAACATCCGGCTCGGGCACGGCATCCTGCAGCTCACGACCAACCATCCCGCGCGTGTCGCCGAGCGGGTGGCAGTCCTCGATCTCCTCAGTAACGGCCGTTGCGAGTTCGGCATGGGCGAGAGCGCCTCGATCACCGAACTGACGCCGTTCGGCCGCGACATGGAGACCAAGCGGGAGGTGTTCGAAGAGGCTGTCGCGGCGATCTTCCCGATGTTCACCAAGGTCGGCACCGAGCATCACGGCAAATATTTCCACATCCCCCTGCGCAACGTGGTGCCGAAGCCGGTGCAGAAGCCGCATCCGCCGCTCTGGATGGCGTGCTCGCAATTGCCGACCATCGAGCGCGCCGGGCAGCACGGCTTCGGCGCGCTCGGCTTTCAGTTCGTCAGCGCGGACGCGGCGCATGCCTGGGTGCATGCCTATTACAATGCGATCACCAAGCGGCTGAAGAAGCTCGCCGACTACCGGATCAATCCGAACATGGCGCTGGTGTCGTTCTTCATGTGCGCCAAGACGGACGAGGAGGCGCGCGCCCGCGCCGACGGCGCCACCTTCTTCCAGTTCGCGCTGCGCTATTATGGCGCGTCGCAGAACCGGCAGCGGCCGGCGCCCGGCACCGTCAACATGTGGGACGAGTACAACAGGTGGAAGCGCGACAATCCGGAAGCGCAGGAAGCTGCATTGCGCGGCGGTCTGATCGGATCGCCTGAAACCATCCGCAAGAAGCTGCGCCGCTTCCGCACCTCGCACATCGACCAGGTGATCCTGCTCAATCAAGCCGGCAAGAACACGCATGAACACATCTGCGAATCGCTCGAATTGTTCGCCAGGGAAGTGATGCCGGAGTTCCAGCACGATCCCGAACACGATGCGTGGAAGCAAGGCGTGATGAGCGGCGAGATCAAGCTCGAGGAAATCGACACCGAAGCGTTTAGGGATCGTTACGGCAAACTGTCGATCAACCCTGGTTCGCAGGCGGAGAAAGCAGCAGCAGCGAGCGGCTGACGAGATTCTAGGCAGCTCCCCCGTCATGCCCGCCAACGGGTCGGCGCGAAGCGCCGCCCGATGACAGGCTCCGGCGGGCATCCAGTACTCCGCGGCATCTCGGCCAATGCTCCGGCGCTGGTGGTTACTGGATCGTCCGCCTTCGCGGACGATGACAGCGGAGAGCTGCTGCTCGCATCATGATTTCGTGAAGAAAATATTTCGCTACGCACAATCTGCGCCTTAAAAGAAACCGCGCGTCCGGTGCCCGCATGGCAGTGCGGGCATCGCTATTTTTTCGGGGTCCTCGACAGCCTCATTCGCGCCCCCCATCATTCCCTCACGTCGCGTGATAGCGCGCCGATAACGCGCTCGATCGTCAGGAGAATTTTGTGATGAAGCGCCGCGAGTTCCTCAAGTTGTCGCTCGGCTCTGCAGCCGTCGCTGCGCTGCCGTTGCGCGCGCGGGCCGAAGCGGCGGTGAAGGAAATTCGTATCGGCTATCAGAAGAACGGCGTGTTGGTTATCGCGCGGCAGCGCGCGACTTTGGAAGATCATTTCAAGTCGGCCGGCATCGAGGTGAAATGGGTCGAGTTCTCGTCGGGTCCGCCGATGATGGAAGCCATGAACGTCGGCAGCGTCGATTTCGGTGCGGTCGGCGACTCGCCGCCGGTGTTTGCGCAAGCTGCCGGTGCGGCGATCGTTTATGCCGCCGGCCAGCCCATTACGAACGGCCAGGGCATCCTGGTGCCGCAGAATTCGGCCATCCGCACGATCGCCGATCTCAAGGGCAAGCGCGTCGGCTTCACCAAGGGTTCCAGCGCCCACAACATCGTGGTGCAGACGCTGGAAAAGGCCGGCCTCATTTATAGCGACATCACCCCGGTCTATCTGACGCCGCCCGACGCGGGACCGGCGTTCGCCAATGGCAGCATCGACGCCTGGGCGATCTGGGATCCTTATTTCGCAATCGGCGAGACCAAGCAGAACGGCCGCATCCTGGTCAACGCCCATGAGATCACCAAGACCAACTCGTTCTTCATCGCCAACCGTGACTTCGCGAGGAATCACGGACCTGTGCTGCAACAGATTATCGACGTCCTCGCGTCAACGGCGAATTGGGCCGAGGCGCACCGCGACGAGGTCGCGAAATCGCTGAGCACCGTCACCGGAATCCCGCTGGATATCCAGACCATCGCCGCCAATCGGGCCGCGTTCAGGATCGGACCCGTCACCGACGATATCGTTGCGACCCAGCAGGGCGTGGCCGACCGCTTCTTCAAGCTCGGGCTGATCCCGAAAGAGATCGCGATCCGCGACATCGTCTGGCGCAATCCCCAGAGCTGAGTTCATTTCCACGCAGAGGTCATTATGCGACGTATCATTCAACGCTGGATCACCAGCGCGGTGCTATCAGTCAGCATCGTCGCCGCCGCCGTCAGTGCGTCGTACGGACAGGAGAAGACCGTCCGCATCGGCTTCCAGAAGTACGGCAAGCTGGTCCTGCTCAAGAGCAAGGGAACGCTCGAGGAGAAGCTGAAGGCGGTCGGCTACAAGGTGGTTTGGACCGAATTCCCGTCCGGACCGCCGCTGCTCGAAGCGCTCAATGTCGGCGCGATCGATTTCGGCAACACCGGTGAAGCGCCGCCGATCTTCGCGCAGGCGGCCGGTGCGCCCATCCAATATGTCGCCTATGAGCCGCCGGCGCCGAAAGGCGAGGCGATCCTGGTGCCGAAGGACAGCGCGCTGAAGTCGGTCGCCGACCTCAAGGGCAAGAAGGTCGCTCTGAACAAGGGCTCGAACGTCCACTATCTCCTGGTGAAGGCGCTGGAGAAAGCCGGCGTCAAATATTCCGAGATCGAGCCGGTGTTTCTCGCGCCCGCCAATGCGCGCGCGGCCTTCGAGCGCGGCGCGGTCGATGCCTGGGTGATCTGGGATCCGTTCCAGGCCGCGGCGGAAGCTGCGACCGGCGCGCGCACGCTCGCCGACGGCACCGGCATCGTCTCGAACTACCAATTCTACTTTTCCTCGAAGAAGTTCCTGGAGAGCGATGCGAAGATCGTCGATCTCGTGCTCGCGCAACTGAGCGAGGTCGATGACTGGGCCAAGGGCGACATCCATGCGGTTGCCGAGCAGCTTGCGCCGTCGATCGGCCTTTCGGTGCCGGTGGTCGAGGTTGCGTTGAAGCGCCAGTCCTACGGCATCAAGCCGCTCACCGATTCCGTGATCGCTGACCAGCAGCAGGTGGCGGACACGTTCTTTGCCCTCGGCCTGTTGCCGAAAGCCATCAAGATTTCAGACGTCGCGCGGAGGTCCGGATCGTGACTAAACAACCCAACGCCAACATCCTCTGGTTCCTGCCGACCCATGGCGACGGCCGTTATCTCGGCACCTCCATTGGCGGACGCGAGGTGAACTTCAACTATCTGCGCCAGATCGCGCAGGCTGCCGACCAGCTCGGCTATTACGGCGTGCTGCTGCCGACCGGGCGAAGCTGCGAGGACTCCTGGGTGGTCGCCTCCGCGGTCGCGCCGCAGACCGAGCGGCTGCGCTATCTGGTGGCGGTGCGGCCCGGCCTGCAGTCGCCTGCCGTCGCCGCCCGCATGACCGCGACGCTGGACCGGCTCTCGAACGGCCGGCTCTTGATCAACGTCGTCACCGGCGGCGATCCCGTCGAGAACAAGGGCGATGGTATCTTCCTGGCGCACGACGAGCGCTACGAGGTGACGCGCGAGTTCCTCAACGTCTATAGCGACCTGCTCGCCGGCAAGACCGTCAATGTCGAGGGCAAGCACATCCGCATCGAGGACGGGCGGCTGCTGTTCCGGCCGGTCCAATCGCCACGGCCGCCGCTTTATTTCGGTGGTTCCTCGGACGCCGGCATTGATGTCGCGGTGGATACTGTCGACAAATATCTCACCTGGGGCGAGCCGCCGGAGCAGGTTGCGGAGAAGATCGCGCGCGTGAAGGCGGTTGCCGACAAGCGCGGCCGGAAGATCTCCTTCGGCATCCGCCTGCACGTGATCGTGCGCGAGACCAATGCGGAAGCCTGGAAGGCCGCGGACGAGTTGATCCAGTACGTCACTGACGACACGGTGGCGGCGGCGCAGAAGATCTTCTCGCGCATGGACTCGGTCGGTCAGCAGCGCATGGCAGAGCTGCATGGCGGCCGCCGCGACAAGCTCGAGATCAGCCCTAACCTGTGGGCGGGCGTTGGCCTCGTGCGCGGTGGCGCAGGCACCGCGCTGGTCGGCGATGCCCAGACGGTGGCGGCGCGGATCAAGGAGTATCAGGATCTCGGCATCGATACCTTCATCATGTCGGGCTACCCGCATCTGGAAGAAGCCTATCGCTTCGCCGAACTGGTGTTCCCGCTGCTCTCGCTCAAGCGGCCAGACAACGTGACGCCGATCCGCGTCAACACCGGGCCGTTCGGCGAGACCATCGGCAACGACTATCGGCCGCAAAAGCAGGTATCGGAATCATGAGCCTCATCGATAGCCTCACGCGCGTCCGCGCGCCCAAATTGCCGCGCGCCGACGGCCTGATCCCCTGGATCGTGCCGCTGGCCATCATCCTGATCTGGCAGCTCGCCTGCGTTACCGGTTTTGTGCCCGCGCGCGTGCTGCCGGCGCCGACCGATGTCGCGCTGGCTGGATGGAAGCTCTTGTTGTCAGGCGAGTTGATCCGCAACATCTGGGTCAGCTTCTGGCGCGCCAGCATCGGCTTTCTGATCGGCGGCGGCATCGGCTTTGCTTTCGGCCTCGCCAACGGCCTGTCGCAACTCTCGGCGAAACTGACCGACACCACGCTGCAGATGGTGCGCAATATCCCGCACTTGGCGCTGATCCCGCTGGTCATCCTGTGGTTCGGGATCGACGAGTCCGCAAAACTGTTCCTGGTGGCGCTCGGCGTATTCTTCCCGATCTATCTCAACACGCTGCACGGCATCCGCACCGTGGATCCGCAACTGATCGAGATGGGCCGCATCTATGGCATGACTGACGGTGAATTGTTCCGCCGCGTGATCTTCCCGGGCGCGCTGCCATCGATCTTCGTGGGCCTGCGCTTTGCGCTCGGCATCATGTGGCTGACCTTGATCGTGGCCGAGACCATCGCGGCGTCCTCGGGCCTCGGCTACATGGCGATGCAGGCGCGCGAATTCATGCTGATCGATGTCGTCGTGCTCTCGATCCTGATCTACGCCCTGCTTGGCAAGCTTGCCGACAGCGCATCGCGCGCGCTGGAGCGGCTGACGTTGTCCTGGCACCCGGCCTTCCAGAAACATTGAGGAATTAAGGAACAGACATGCAGGAAGTCCTTCGTTTTCGCCCGCTCGGTGCTGAGGCCGTCGCGCGCGAGGATTTTGTCGAGGAGGCGCGCCAATTTCGCCGTGCTCCCGACGTGCCGTCGCGCGGGCTGTCACTGACCATCCGCGGCTTGCGCAAATCGTTCGGCGACAATGAGGTGCTGCGCGGAATCGACCTGCACATTCCTGCCGGCCAGTCCGTCGCGATCGTCGGCCGCAGCGGCTGCGGCAAGAGCACATTGTTGCGGCTGATCGCGGGGCTGGAGAAGCCGACTGCCGGCAGCATCAGTTTCGGCGAGCAGGCGCGCGCCGAGGATATCCGCGTGATGTTCCAGGAGCCGCGGCTCCTGCCCTGGGCGCGCGTGCTGTCGAATGTCGAAGTCGGCCTTGGGCGCGAACGGTCGTCCGCGGATGCGCAGGCGCGCGCCGAGAAGGCGCTGGTCGAGGTCGGTCTCGGCGACAAGCGCGGGCAATGGCCTTCGGTGCTCTCGGGCGGCCAGAAACAGCGCGTCGCGCTGGCCCGCGCGCTGGTCAGCCAGCCCCGGGTGCTCGCGTTCGACGAGCCGCTCGGCGCGCTCGACGCGCTGACGCGGATCTCGATGCAGCGGCTGCTCGAGCAGGTCTGGCGCGATCAGGGCTTCACCGCGATCCTGGTGACGCATGACGTCTCGGAAGCGGTGGCGCTGGCCGACCGGGTGCTGGTCATTGAAAACGGCCGCATCGCGCACGATTTCAATGTCGACATCGCGCGCCCGCGCGAGCGCGGCTCGGCCGAACTCGCGGCACTCGAGGGCGCGATCCTGAAGAATCTGCTGGAAGGCACCGAAGACAGTTCCGATGATCTGTGAGGCCCGCATGAACCCCGCCGTCCGCGACATCGCGATCGATCCCGTGGTCACCTCCGACGAGTTTCGCGGCGCCATGCGCCATCTGACCGGCGGGGTCAGCGTCATCACGGCGGGGCGCGGCAAGGACATCTCCGGGATGACGGTGACCTCCGTCTCCTCATTGTCGGTCGAGCCAGCCTCGCTGATCGTGAGCCTCAATCGCGCCGCATCGTCCTGGCCGCTGGTCGAGCGCCACGGCGTTTTCGGCGTGAACATCTTGAGCTCGGACCAGGTCGAGATCGCCGAGCGCTTCACTGGCAAAGGCGGCCTGAAAGGCGCCGAGCGATTTGCCGGCGCCCAATGGACGACGCGCGCCTCCGGCGTGCCGCTTCTGGTCGGCGCGCTGGCGGCGATCGATTGCGAGGTCGAGGACATCCTGGAGCGTCATTCGCATGCGATCGTCATCGGGCGCGTGCTCGATGTGCAGGTCTCCTCGCGCACCGCGGCGCTCGCCTATTGGCAGGGCCGCTATGTCGCCGTCGATCAAGATGAGGATGCGGCCAAGCTGGCCGATGTCAGCGTGCCCACGCGCGGCGTGCATCTGCGCTGACATCAGCTCGTAGCCCGGGTGGAGCGGAACGCGCAACCCGGGACTCCGCGTCGGCGGTCAGGGGCGGTCCCGGGTTGCGCTTGCGCTTCACCCGGGCTACTTGTTCTGGGAACGATGACGCCAGCCGTGGCGTTTTGTCTCCTCGCGCAATAGAAGGCATCGGTCTTTATCTATTGCCGGAAGGAACGAAGCGCGTCATGGGCTTGATGAAACGTCTTGCAACCTGGGTCTTCTACGGCATCGGTGCGCTCGCGATCGCCTATCTCGCGCTCTATGCCTATGTCGCCTTCACCGGGCGTGACTTTACGCCCGGCGACCCCATTCACATTTTCCGAAAACCCGACGCGCCGAGTTATTCGTAGCTCCAGGCGTCATTGCGATGCGAACGCAGTCGCATCCGCTCCGTCATTGCGAGCGCAGCGAAGCAATCCATGTCTCCGCGTGTGGCACGATGGATTACTTCGCTTCGCTCGCAATGACGGTGATGACGACTACCCCGCCGTCGCGAGGCGCTGGTAGTCGGCCGTGCCTGATCCAGCGGGCGGGATCGGCACGCCGCCATCGGCATATTCGTTGAGCTTGTTGCGCAGCGTGCGGATCGAAATGCCGAGGATGTTGGCGGCATGGGTGCGGTTGCCGAGGCAGTGCTTCAGCGTCTCCAGGATCAGGTCGCGCTCGACGTCGGCAACGGTGCGGCCGACCAGCGCGCGCGTCACCTGCTCGGCGGCGAGGGTGGCGTGAGCGACCGCCGGCGCGGTCCGGGCGAGGTCGAGGCGGTCGCCGTCCGGGGTCACGATGGCCTCGGGGCCGATCTCGTCGCCCTGCGCCATCAGCACGGAACGGTGGATGGTGTTTTCGAGCTCGCGGACATTGCCCGGCCAGCGGTTCGTGGTCAGCACCCACCGTGCCTCGGCCGACAGCGGCCGCGCCGGCACGCCGTTGGCCTCGGCGTATTTCTTCGCGAAATGCTGCGCCAGCTCGAGGATGTCGGCCGGCCGGTCGCGCAGCGGCGGGATCTTCAGGTTGACGACATTGAGGCGGAACAAGAGGTCCTCGCGGAAGGTGCCGGCGCGCACGGCGTCCGCGAGATTGCGGTTCGAGGTCGCGATGATACGGATGTCGACCGGCACCGGCTTGGTACCGCCGACGCGGTCGATCACGCGCTCCTGGATCGCGCGCAGCAATTTCGATACGGAGGCGTGCGAGCCCGCGATCTGCTGCGCCAGCTTGATCACCCGGCCCATGGCTTCGTCGCGATAGACGAGATCGCGGGAGTCATTTGCGACCGCGGCGAGCACGGCGGCGATCAGCTCCGGCTCGGGCGGCAGCGGGATGTATTCCTTGGCGCCGGCGCGGATCGCCGCCACCGCGGCGCGGGCATCGTTGGAGATGCCGCAGGCGACGATCGGCACGTGGATGTGCTCGGCTTCCAATCGCATCACAAGGTCGCGGATGTCGAGGGCGACATCGACCAGCAGCAGGTCGGCGCCCTTGCCGCTGCGCAACACCGCCATCGCCTGCTCGTTGCCTTCCGCGTGCGTCACGGAGGCACCGTTGTCCATCGCGATCTTGGTGGCGGTCGTGAGCTGCCCCCTCAGGGTGCCGACGATGAGAAGCCGCATGAGTGTCTCCTGTCTCCCGCGCGTCCGTCGCGCGCATCCGTTAGGAAGTTAGCTACGCTCTGCCTTGATGATTTCGGTCATGGTCACGCCGAGCTTGTCTTCGACTAGTACCACTTCGCCGCGCGCCACCAGGCGGTTGTTGACATAGATGTCGATGGCTTCGCCGACCCGGCGGTCGAGTTCGAGCACGGTGCCAGGGCCGAGCTTCAGGAGCTGGCCGACATCCATCTTGGAGCGGCCGAGCACGGCCGAGACCTGCACCGGCACGTCGAAGACGGCTTCCAGGTCGGAGGCGATGCGCGAAGCGTGTTCGTCCTCGTTATAGCCCACATCGTCGTCCCTTGGCGCGTCCGCCGAGTTGAGGTCGGGGAGCGGGACATGTGTGTCGGTGTCACTCATCGTCGATCCTTTGGCTCAATCCTCATGGCCGTTGGTCACGGGACGCCATGTAGCGTCCGACAAGTTCGTTGATCTTGGCTTCGATCGTCGCGCGTTCCAGCACGATGCCGCCGTCGGCCCATTCGATCCTGCAGTCGCCGGTCGCGATTGTCGGCTCGGCCAGGATCACGAGGCGGCCCTGAAATCCGCTCTGTGTGGCCAGCCGCTCGATCTTTTCGCGCGCGCCCTCGTAGAGCGCATCATTGATGCGGACGACGATGTGAGGGGTCGAGACCAGATGCGAGAAGCAGTCGGAGACCAGCGCCGTGATCTCGCCAAGCGGTTCGCGCGCGATCATTTCGGCGCACAATTTGCGCGCGACCGAGACCGCGACGTCGACTGCTTCGGTCTCCATCCGCGCTTCGATGCCGGAAAAGCGTGACGCGATGTTCTTGATCGCAAGCCCGATCTCCTCCAGCGCGAGCGCGGCGCGGCGGTCGTTCTCCACCTTCGCCTCGCGCTGGGCGGCATCGTAGCCGTTGCGATAGGCGCGCGCCTCGGCTTCCGCGACCTTCTGGGCGATCTCGGCGGCGGTTGCGGCACGCTCACGCGACTTGGCGGGCGCCGAGAAGTCGGTATCGAACAGGAATTTTGCGGGCGCGGCCATCAGTACACCAGTTCGTCGTCGGCACGATTCTTGGTCAGCATGATCTCGCCCTTGGCGGCGAGATCCTTGGCGAGATTGACGAGCAGCGCCTGCGCCTCGTCGACGTCGCGCAGGCGCACCGGTCCCATCGCCGCCATGTCATCCATCAGCATCTTGCCGGCGCGCGAGGACATGTTGCCCAGGAAGAAGTTGCGGACCTCCTCATTGGCGCTCTTCAGCGCGATGCCGAGCTTCTCCTTGTCGACATGGCGCATCAACGTCTGGGCCGAGCCGGAATCGAGCTTGACCAGGTCGTCGAAGGTAAACATCAGCGCCTTGATGCGTTCGGCGGATTCGCGGTTTTCCTCTTCCAGCGAGGTGATGAAGCGCGTTTCGGTCTGGCGGTCGAAATTGTTGAAGATCTCGGCCATCACCTCATGGGCGTCGCGGCGGCGGGTCTGTGACAGATTCGACATGAACTCGGTGCGCAGCGTCTGCTCGACGCGCTCGATCACTTCCTTCTGCACCGCCTCCATCCGCAGCATGCGGCCGACGACATCGAGCGCGATGTCCTCGGGCAGGATCGCCAGCACGCGCGCGGCGTGCTCGGACTTCAGCTTCGACAGCACCACGGCGATGGTCTGCGGATATTCATTCTTGAGGTAATTGGCGAGCACCTCTTCCTGGACGTTGGAGAGCTTCTCCCACATGTTGCGGCCCGCGGGCCCGCGGATCTCGTCCATGATGCCGGAGACGCGGTCGGCCGGCAGATATTGCTGTAAGAGCCGCTCGGTAGCGTCGAAATTGCCCATCAGTGCGCCCGAGGCCGACATCCGCGAGACGAATTCGAGCAAGAGGTCCTCGACCACGTCGGCCTCCACAGTGCCCAGCGTCGACATCGCCATCGACAGTTCGCGTACCTCGTCGTCATCGAGCAACGACCACACCTTGCCGCCGTATTTTTCGCCGAGCGCCAGCATCAGGATCGCCGCGCGCTTCGGGCCGGAGATCGGCTTGCTCTTCGGGCGGTCGCCCTGACGGCTCGACAGCGTCGATATGACGCTTGTGATGTCGTTGGCGTTCGCGGTTTGCGGGACGCTGGCCATCTCAGGTCTCCGCAGGCTCGGTCAGCCATTGGCGAACAATGGAGACGGTTTCGTTCGGATTGCGTTCGGCCAGTTCGCCCACGCGGTTCACGGCCTGGGCATGGACCTGGCCCTGGATCTGGGCGACGTCGATCATGTGCGCGGCGCCGCCGCCGGTCAGGAGCGCCTGACCCTGTCCGCCTTCGCTGCCGGCCTGCGCGCTGGCGTCGGCCAGCGCGGGCACCGAGGCCTCGGCGCGGCCGGGTACGACCTCGTTGGCCAGGATGCGCTTCACGAGCGGGCGGATCACCATGAACAGCACGACCAGGCCAAGCAGCATCATCACGCCGAGCTCGATCACATACATCACGTCGTCCTTGGTGAACTGCAGCATGCCGAGGAGGCCGGTGGGCTCGTTGAGCGGGGCGACCGAGGGGCCCTCGGCAAAGCGCAGGTTGACGACCTCGACCTGATCGCCGCGCTTCTGGTCGAAACCGATCGCCGAGCGCACCAGGGCGGCGATGCGGTCGAGCTGCTCCTTGGGACGGTCCTGGTAGACCATCTCGCCCTTTTCGTTCTTGGCGTAGCTGCCGTCGACGAGGACGGCGACCGAGATGCGGTTGACGCGGCCGGCTTCGGTCACCTCGGTCTTGGTGGTGCGGGAGATCTCGTAATTGTTGGTCTCCTCGCTCTTCTTGCTCTGGTCGCGGGCGCGCGCGGCATTGTCCTGGTTCTGGTTGCCGGGCAGCTCGTTGTTGACCGTGACCTGGCCGCTATTGTCGGCGGAGAGGCTGGATTCCTCCCGGGTCTGGCTCGAGCGCAGCACGCGCCCTTCGGGGTCGAACTTGTCGGAGGTCTGGGTGATCTTGTTGTAGTCGAAATCGGCGGAGAGCTGGACGCGGGCGCGGCCCTGGCCGACCACGGAGGACACGATGTCCTCGACCTGCTTGCGCATCCGCTTCTCGAAGGCGGCGCGGCGCTCGTCGCCGACGGCGTTGTCGGCATCGCTGGTGGCGCCGTCGGCGAGCAATTGGCCGGCCTCGTCGACGATCGAGACCCGCTGCGGCTTCAGCCCGTTGACGGCGGAGGCGACCACGTGGCGGATGGCGCGGATCTGCTGCGGTTCGAGGGTGCCGCGCACCCGCACCACGATGGAAGCGGACGGCTCGGGCGTCTCGCGCGAGAACAGCGGCCGCTCCGGCAGCACCAGGTGCACGCGGGCGGCCTGGATGCGGTCGATGGCGCGGATGGTGCGGGCGAGCTCGCCTTCCAGGGCGCGCAGATGGTTGATGTTCTGAACGAAGCTCGTGGTGCCGAGCGCGTCCGACTTGTCGAATATCTCGTAGCCGACGCCGCCGCCCTTGGGCATGCCGCCCTCGGCGAGCTTCATGCGCAGGCGCGTGACCTTGTCCTTTGGCACCATGATGACGGTGCCTTCATTGCGAAGCTCGAACGGGATCGCCTGCCGCTCGAGCTCCTTGACGATCGCGGAGGAGTCCTCGACGCTCAAATCGGTGAACAGGGTCGTCAGTTGCGGCGTGGTGACGCGCAAGATGACGAAGGCGAAGAAGCCGATGAGCGCGGCGGTGACCGCCACCATCGCCGCCAACCGGGCCGCGCCCAGGCCCTTCAGGAAAGCAACCAGACTTTGCACCAACCGCCCCCAGGGGATTCGGCCCTCGGAGGGTCCGACTGGGCAATTATTGCCTAGGGTATGGTTTCCATCCGGTTAACGACGGTTAAGAACCGCGGCAGAAAGTAGGACATGAAAAAAACCGGCTTCGCAAAGCGAGGCCGGTTTTCATCAAATTCGATTGGTTTCGAGGGCTTACTGTCGATATTGCTGGATCCGGGTGGTGCGCAGCCCGGCCAAGCCGTGCTGATCGATGGAAAATTGCCAGGAAAGGAATTCGTCGACCGTCAGCGTGTAGCGGCTGCAAGCTTCCTCCAGGGAGAGCAGACCGCCGCGCACTGCGGCAACAACTTCAGCCTTCCGGCGAATGACCCACCGTTTTGTACCGGGCGCGGGCAAGTCGGCAATGGTTAGCGGACTGCCGTCAGGCCCGATGACGTATTTCACCCTCGGGCGATGGGGTTCTGTCATGGCGTACTCACAAACTCTCGACCACTGAACTCACTCTGCCAACCTACGCGTGTCGGCTTAAAATTTGCCTAAGCGCAATCCTGCAATACGAATCGCGTTGGAAATGCCGGTAAGGTGGCTCCGTCCCGGCACCTGTGCCAGTGTGGGAAAAGCGGCCAGGCCGGAGCCGACGGGCGCTTGGTGGGGGCCGAATCACAACCCAGCGGAAGCGAGGTCGCCCGTGGGCGAGATTGTAGTGCCGATCCTGCTCTGGTTCGCGGCGATCGGCTGTGGCCTGCTTGCCGGGCTCTATTTTGCGTTCTCGACCTTCGTGATGAGGGCACTCGGCCGCATCGAGCGGGCATCCGGCATTGCGGCCATGAATGCGATCAATGTCGACATCGTCCGCTCGCCGTTCATGCCGCTCTTCCTCGGCACGACGCTGGTGAGCGCGATCCTCGCCGCCCTTGCGGTCTTCCGCCTGGGCGAGCCCGGCGCGGCGGCGATGCTCGCCGGCGGGGTGCTCTACGTCGTCGGCATGTTCGTCGTGACGATGATCTTCAACGTGCCGCTCAACAATGCGCTGGCCGCGGCCGATCCGGCTAGCACTGAGGCAGCTTCGATATGGGCGCGGTATCTCAAGGAATGGACATTCTGGAATCACGTGCGGACGGTGGCCTCCACGGCGGCCTGCGCGCTTTTCATCGCCGCCATCGCGGCGGACTGACCCTTATATCGACGCCGCCGCTCGCGCCGAGCATGCGGCCATAGCTGCGGCCGGCGACGGTCGCCGGCACGCTGTCTTCGCTGACGATCAGGCGATGTGCATTGGGATTGGACTGGTTGCCGCCGTTCTGCCCCGACGACGACTGGTCGCGCAGGCTGAACTGTAATCCGCTATTGCCGGTCGAGAGGCCGGCATTGTCCAGCGCGCGCTGCAGTTGGTTGGCGTCCTGGCGCAACATCTGCAGCGTTTCCGGCCGCTCGACGGTCAGATGCGACGTCACCTGGCCATGGTTGTCGACATGGATGCGCACATCGATGCGCCCAAGCTCGGGCGGATCGAGCCGGATTTCGAATTGGCTCTTGCCGCTCTTGGCCGAGGCCGCGATCTCCAGTGCGAGGCCGCTGACCGGCACCGCATTGCCATGGGTTGTTGCCGCGGTCACGGTCAGTTGCGCATTGGCCGAC
The DNA here is from genome assembly GCF_043638955.1 of Bradyrhizobium sp. 31Argb. Lineage (NCBI taxonomy): Bacteria > Pseudomonadati > Pseudomonadota > Alphaproteobacteria > Hyphomicrobiales > Nitrobacteraceae > Bradyrhizobium > Bradyrhizobium sp. 31Argb. The sequence goes on from NZ_JBEGDB010000089.1 coordinate 24,176, forward strand.
GGCGTCGTGGGCGTGGATGGCATCTGCGGCTGGATCATGGCGGCCGCCTGCGCAGCGTTGTCGGATGCAGCGGCCAGCGTTTGCGCGGGGTTCGCGGCGCCCGACTCCACATGGCTTGCGGCGTGCGCAGCCGGCGTCAGCGCGGAATGGCCTGAGGCGTCCGCCTTCACCGCGTCAACAAAGGCGTGCTCGGCTTTCTGCTTGCCGGCGGCCGCTTCTGGCGGGGCGATATCCGGGACAATGCCAGTCGGCGCTTCGGCCGGCGCGGAGTCTGTTGCGTTGTCTTGCGCGCCTGACGTGGGGATGGCGTCCTTCGCGGTCAGCGTCGGCTTTGACTGGGTTGTGGCCTTTGCCTGCGGCGTCGGCGAGAGGGCGGCTGCAGACAGCGCGATGCCGGTCGCGGTGCCGCCAACTGCCTCCGCGCTATCGGAAACGGCGGCTACCGCTTTGGCGTCCGTCTGAGCCTCGGCCTGGGCATTGGCTTGGGCATCGGTCTTGACCGCGTCGGCCGCTGCGGGAGCCGTACCGGCGACCGAGGCCACAGCCGCGATTGCCGCGGCCGCCGTCGCGAGCGGAGCGGTAGCCGGGTCCGAGACCGGCGGTGTTGCGGGCGCTGCATTGGCGGGGCTGGCGACGACTGCGGAAGCCGTCGCGGCAATCACCGTGGTTGCAGCGGTGCCGTCGTCCTGCTTGGATTCATCACCGTCCTTGGCATCATCCTTGGCCGGGGCATCGTCCTTCGGTTTCGACGACTTTGCCGAATCGGATTTTGGCGTGTCGGACTTCGAGTCAGCGTGATCGGGCTTGTCGGTCCGACCGCTGGAGCCGGCGTCGTTGCGCGCATCGACATCATTTCGCTCAGGGCGGTCAGGGCCGGCGCCGTCATCGCGCGACCTCGTGTTCGCCGCCGAAGCGGGATCATCGTTCCGGCGCGCCGATGCCGGCGGAGGACGGGAACTGTCGTCGGGCCGATCGTCGCGGGCCGCCGTGTTGCTGTCGACCAGCGCGGCAAAACTGTCATTTCCGGGCGCGGGGCCGGAATCGGGCCGCGCCGACCTCGGCGAATTGGCCTGAAACGACATGCCTGCCAATGCTTCTTGCGCGACCTTGACCACAACCGACCCTCGGGATGGAACTTCAGTTCCCCATCAGCAAGGAGCGGGCCAGCGAGTCCTCGAAAAAATACCATTATATTACAGTATCTTACGAGGAGGGTGCCGGATTTGGAGCAATGTCGCGGCGGTTCGCTTTTTGCCCGGCGGCAAGATTTGCCGTCTATATCTCTTCCAAGGACGGCTGATTGCTTCGCGGCGATACGGCCTATATTAAAGGGTGGCTCTTCCTGCGCCCCGACGAGGCAAATCAGCCCTTTTCGGCGATGCTCCAAAGCCTTCTGGGCAAAGTCCGCTTTTAACGCTGGTCGCGGGGGCAACGGCTGCTCGCGATAGAAATCGATGACCTCTTCCATGCGCAACAGTCTCGATCTCGAAGGCCGTCCCGAGGATACGAGGGTCGTGGTCGCCATGTCCGGCGGCGTCGACTCTTCGGTGACGGCTGCGCTCTTGAAGTCGGAAGGCTACGACGTGGTCGGGATCACGCTGCAGCTTTACGACCACGGCGCCGCGACCCATCGCAAGGGCGCCTGCTGCGCCGGCCGCGATATCCACGATGCCCGCAATGTCGCCGAGCGGATCGGCATTCCGCATTACGTGCTCGACTACGAGAGTCGTTTCCGCGAATCGGTGATCGACAATTTCGCCGACAGCTACGCGCTCGGCGAGACGCCGGTGCCGTGCATCGAGTGCAACCGCGCGATCAAGTTTCGCGATCTGCTCGCGACCGCGCGCGAGCTCGGTGCCGCCGTGCTCGCGACCGGGCATTATGTCGCCTCGCGGCGCCTCGCCGACGGATCGCGGGCGATGGTGTGTGCCGCCGACGCCGATCGCGACCAGAGCTATTTCCTGTTCGCGACCACGCGCGAGCAGCTCGACTATTTGCGCTTTCCGCTCGGCGACATGACCAAGCCGCAGGTTCGCGAACTCGCGCGCCGCTTCGGTCTCGAGATCGCCGACAAGCAGGACAGCCAGGACATCTGCTTCGTGCCGACCGGCCGCTACACCGACATCATCAGCCGCTTGAAGCCGGACGCGGTTGCGCCCGGCGACATCGTCGATCTCGACGGCAAGGTGATCGGCCAGCACCAGGGCATTGTCCATTTCACCGTGGGCCAGCGCAAGGGGCTGGGGATCGCGACCGGCGCGCCGCTCTATGTCGTGAGGCTCGATGCGGCGAGCCGCCGTGTCGTCGTCGGCCCGCGCGAGGCGCTGCGCATGGATCGCATTCTCTTGCGCGACGTCAACTGGATCGGCGATGGCGCGCTCGATCGCGTCATCGGCGAGGGCATCGAGCTATTCGTGCGCGTGCGCTCGACGCGCGCGCCGCAGCCGGCCTTGCTGCGCAGGACCGATCGGGGCTACGAGGTCGAGCTCGTCGCCGGCGAAGAGGGCGTATCGCCCGGGCAGGCCTGCGTGTTCTACGACACGCCGTCCGGCCAGGCGCGCGTGCTCGGCGGCGGATTCATCAAGAGCGCAGCCGCGAGGAACGTGGCTGCGATGGCGCGGCCTCTCGCCGAGGCCGTGCGCTGACATAAATTCGGGGCAGGGGGATGGCGGCGGATATCGACCGCGAGGGGGTCGAAAAGGCCTATGGGCGCTGGGCGCCGATCTACGATTTCGTGTTCGGCAAGGTGTTCGATCAGGGCCGGCAATCGACGATCGCGGAAGCCGACCGGATCGGCGGCCGTGTGCTCGATGTCGGCGTCGGCACCGGGCTGTCGCTGGCGGACTATTCGCGGAGCACCAGACTTTGCGGCGTTGATATTTCCGAGCCGATGCTGCGGCGGGCGCAGCAGCGCGTGCGCGCGCTGGGCCTGACCAATGTCGAGACGCTGGCGGTGATGGACGCCAAGGACCTCGCGTTCCCGGATTCATTCTTCGACGCGGTGGTAGCGCAATATGTCATCACGGCGGTGCCGGATCCCGAGGCGACGCTGGATGATTTCATCCGCGTGCTGAAGCCTGGCGGCGAGCTGATCCTGGTCAACCACATCGGCGCCGAAAGCGGGCCGCGGCGCCTGTTCGAACTGGCATTTGCGCCGCTTGCCCGAAGGCTCGGCTGGCGGCCGGAATTTCCATGGGCGCGGCTCGCCAACTGGGCCAGGAAACACGGCGGCGTCACCCTTGCCGAGCGGCGCCCGATGCCGCCGATGGGGCATTTTTCGCTGATCCGCTTCCGCAAATCGTGAATGAGCTCTTGGCTGGTGCGGAACCTCCGCGCGCGCCCGCCGTTTTCTTTGCATGCGGATGAACCAGTCACTTCTCTTTTTCGGTGTGCTGATGGCGGTGTCGGGTGCGGCGGTCGCACAGGCCCCGCCTGCGCCGACGACACCCCCGGCGCAGACCGCGCCGCCCCAGCCGCCACGCGGCGAGAATTGTACGCCGATGCAACGTCCGGCGAACCCCAACGCCACGCCGGATACCACCACCGGCCAGCGATCCGAGCCGCTCGGCGACAAGCTTGCGCGTTCCGACGGCGTCTTGTGCCCGCCCGCGGGGGTCGACCCGGAAATGCACGCGCCGGCCCCGGACGGCGGCAATACACCGGTGATCCCGCCACCCGGCAGCCCCGGCGGCGATCCCTCCGTCCGGCCCAAATAGCCCCCGTTTCGCAGCACCTTGGCAGGGGACTTGGCCGACAGCCTGCTTTGCTTGACAGGCCGTCCGCCCACTCCTTATATGCCGCGCATTCGCGCCGCGGCATTTCCATGCCGCAACGGCGTCGCCGTGGCGGGGTAGCTCAGCTGGTTAGAGCACGGGAATCATAATCCTGGGGTCGGGGGTTCGAGTCCCTCCCCCGCTACCACTTGTCCCCCCCCCACCCGAACGTTTCAGCAACGGTCCCGGCAACGTCAATTCCGACAAGGATGCCTTGATCTCGATTGCGAATTCGTCGGTCCCCGGCGGCGCATGAACGATGACGGCTTGGACCAGCTGGCGCAGCGTTGCGACGAGCTCGGGCTCGTCGAGTTCCGCAGCCTCTGCGGCGACCTCGGCCAGGCGCTTGATATCGGCGAGATAGCGCTCGATCGCCGCCGGGTGGACGGTAACGATCTCGGAAGCGGCCGCGATCTGTGCGAGCTCGGCCTTGACACGCTTCCGTTCGGCCGCGAGGTCATTGACCTTCGGGTTGTAGGTGTCGAAATCCGCGCCCTTCGCAATGTTCGTGATCAGGCGATCGATCTCGCGGTC
>NZ_JBEGDB010000008.1:0-75305 GCF_043638955.1 Bradyrhizobium sp. 31Argb
TGAGCTGATCCCGATCCACGCCGGTCTTGTAAAGACGATTCACCATCCGCGAATCGTACCTCAACTTCCCGAAATCCGCGAAATTCTTGCCCAGCCTGGCAGCGCAACCCGGGACACCTGCGTCTGCGATTACGAGCACCCCGGGTTACGCTTCGCTCCACCCGGGCTACGGCCAATTCGCGATGACGCCTATGGAGCCTCGCACAACCGCCGGATCAGCGCTGTGATCCGCCCGTTCGGCGACATCATCTCGTCCATGATTGAAAAATGATCGGCGCCGGGAATCTCCTCATACGTCACCGGCAAACCATAATCGGCGCGGTGCCCGGCGAAATCGGCGGTCTGCTTGCGCAAGAGCGGCAGTTCGCCGCTGCCGACCACCAGCGACAACGGCTTGAGCGGCCCGCCGGCCTGTCGCATTGGTGAATTGCGGTGGGAGGCCGCCTCGTCGAGCCCGAGCTTGACGTTGAGATAGCTCATCCGGATCGGCTCGAGGTCGTAGATGCCACTGATCGCGACCCCGCCCCGGACATGCTGATGCGACAGCGCCATTGCGGTCAGATGACCGCCGGCCGACCAGCCGGAGACGACGATGCCATTTTCGGCCGCTCCCAGCGCCGGCAACTGCTTGGCGAGGAAGTCGGTGCCGGCGTGGATCTCGGCGACGATCTCGTCGAGCGTCGCCTCCGGCGCGAGCGTGTAGCCGATCAGCGCGACATTGATGCCATGCGCCATCGGTCCTTCGGCCATCACCGTGAAGAACTCCTTCGACCGCATCTGCCAGTAGCCGCCATGGATGAACAGCAGCGTCGGCGCGCGCTCGCCCGCTTTCAGGAAATCGATGCGGTTGCGCTCGCGCGGGCCGTAGCGGAGATCGATGTGATTGGGATAGCGCTTGCGCAACTCCGCAGAACGCTCCCCCCACCCTCCGACAATATCACCGCTGCCTACAACTGCGGCACCGTTGTTCAAACCGCGGTCACGCTCCTCCTGGCTCATGGCGCGCCAATCGAGCGCAGAGAAGGGTGTCGTCATCAGCAGGTCTCCGGTTCCGGCCATTCCCCCAGCACGTTTCCACTTTGCCGGAAAATGGTCTAGAGCACTAGCTCCCTCCGCTGTTACGAACTGCAATCAATGGAGATGCAAGTGACGGATCAAGGCCTGGTGCGGGAGAGCGCCTGCACAGTCGTCGACAAGTTGCGGGCGGGCGAGGTCACACCGCTCGACCTGCTCGACGTCCTTGAAAAATGGATCGCCGAGGTCGACGACAAGGTCAACGCGCTTCCGATCCTGTGCTTCGACCGCGCGCGGAGGCACGCCGAAGCGCTGATGCAGAAGCCGGCTGCCGAGCGCGGCCTGCTCGCGGGCCTGCCGGTACCGATCAAGGATCTCTTCAACGTCGAGGGCGTGCTGAACACGCAGGGATCGCCGATCTTCAAGGATACCGTCGCCACCAGGTCCGACATCGTCGTGGCACATCTGGAAACGAATGGCGGTGTGGTCTACGCCAAATCGAACACGCCAGAATTCGGCGCCGGCGCCAACACCTTCAATGAAGTGTTCGGCGCGACATTGAACCCTTGGGATACGTCGCGCTCGGCATCCGGCTCTTCCGGCGGAGCGGCGGTCGCGCTTGCGACCGGAATGGCGTGGCTTGCCCACGGCACCGACATGGGTGGATCGCTGCGCAATCCAGCCAGTTTCTGCGGCATCGTCGGAATGCGGCCCAGCATCGGCCGCGTCGCCCACACGCCAAGCGGCATGATCGATCGCAACCTGACCGTTCACGGCCCGATGGCGCGCAACGTCGAGGATCTCGCGCTGTTGCTCGACGCCATGAGCGGCGAGTACGCCGCCGACCCGCTGTCGCTGCCGGCGCCGACGACGTCGTTCCTCTCAGCGGCGCGCTCCCGCAAGAAACCGAAACGCATCGCCTATTCGCCCGACCTCGGCATCACCCCGGTCGATCCAGAAGTCAGGGCGGTCACGCGGAAGGCAGCGGAACGCTTTGCCGAAGCAGGCGCCATCGTCGAGGAAGCACATCCCGGCCTCAGCGAAGCCCATGAATGTTTCCACGTGCTGCGCGCTTTCGACTTCGCCGTCACCAAGGCGGCGCTGCTTCGCACCAAACGCGACCTGCTTAAGCCGGAGGTGATCTGGAACATCGAGGAAGGCCTGAAGTTGACGGTCGAGCAGATCGAACGCGCCGAGGCCCAGCGCGTCGCCATGACGGCACGCACCCTCGAATTCTTCGGGACCTACGACCTGTTGCTGACGCCTGCGACCATCGTCGCGCCGTTCCCGATCGAGAACCGCTATGTCGCCGAATGCGACGGCAAGACGTTCGACAATTACGTGGAGTGGCTCGGCATCGTCTATGCGATCACACTTGCGTGTTGTCCGGCGCTGTCCCTGCCCTGCGGCTTCACCACCTCCGGCCTGCCGGTCGGACTGCAGATGGTGGCGCCGCCGCGCGGCGAGGCCAACCTGCTCGCCGGCGCCAAGGCGCTGGAGGATATTTTGGGCGTGCGCGGTACTACGCCGATCGATCCAAGGGCGGCGAGATAAGGATATCTCCCCTCATGGTGAGGAGGCGCAGCGCCGTCTCGAACCATGAGGCCCCTATCTCACCCGGGGCCATCCTTCGAGACGCCTGCTCCGCAGGCTCCTCAGGACGAGGGTTATCGAGAGGAGAGAAGCGCCCATCGGCAATTGCGCCGACGATATTCGACATGCTACGCGGGCCGCAGCCGCTCCTGATGCCGTGAGAAGTGTCGGGCCGGATGATCAAATTGCCGTGCGTGGAGTTCCAATATGACAGATCAGGCCGCTGGGATCGCCGACGAGCCCCTCGACATTCGTGACGTCGAACGTCGCATCAAGGCGATCTTCATCGGCTCGGTCGGCAATCTCGTCGAGTGGTACGACTTCTACGCCTACACCGCTTTCGCGCTGTATTTCGCGCCGGCGTTCTTTCCCGGCAACGATCCGGTGGTGCAGCAGTTCAACGCAGCCGTGATATTCGCCGCGACTTTCCTGATGCGGCCGCTCGGCGGCTGGCTGTTCGGCTTCATCGCCGACCGCTATGGGCGGCGGCTGTCGCTCACGGTTTCCGTGGTCTGCATGTGTTTCGGCTCGCTGATCATCGCGGTGACGCCGACCTACGCCACGATCGGCTTTGCCGCGCCCGCGATCCTCGCATTGGCGCGCGTGATCGAGGGCCTTAGCCTCGGCGGCGAATATGGCGCGAGCGCCACCTATCTCAGCGAGGTCGCCGACGCCAAGAATCGCGGCTTCTATTCGAGCTTCCAATACGTCACCTTGATCGGCGGCCAGCTCACCGCGATCATCGTGCTGCTCTTGCTGCAGAAGGTGTTCTTGACGCCGGAACAGCTAAAGGACTGGGGCTGGCGAATTCCCTTCGCGATCGGCGCGGCGCTTGCCGTGATCGCAGCGGTGATGCGGCGCAGCCTGCAGGAGACCGACGCCTTCGAGGAAGCAAAGAAGGTGAGCAAGCCGACCGGCTCGATCACAAAACTCCTGAACTACCCGCGCGAACTGCTGCTGGTGGTCGGGCTGACCGCGGGCGGCACCGCGGCGTTCTACACCTTCACCACCTATATGCAGACCTTCGTCAAATTGTCGGTGGGCCTCACCGAGGACCAGACCACGTTCGTGATCTTCGGTTCGCTGATTTTCGCGACCATTCTGCAACCGCTCTACGGCGCGCTGTCCGACCGCATCGGCCGCAAGCCGCTCCTGATCTTCTTCGGCGTGGTCGGCACGCTCGCGACCGTGCCGATCCTGACCGCGCTGAAGGACGCCAAGACGCCGTTTATCGCGTTCCTGTTGATCTGCGCCGCCTGGATCTTCACCGCCGGCTACACGTCGATCAACGCCGTGGTGAAGGCCGAACTGTTTCCGACCAATGTCCGCGCGCTCGGCGTTGGCCTGCCCTATGCGATCACGGTGTCGCTGTTCGGCGGTACGGCACCGGCGATCGCGCTCTATTTCAAGAGCCTCGGGCACGAACAATGGTTCTATTATTACCTCAGCGGCATGATCTTCCTCTCGCTTCTGATCTATGCAACCATGCGTGACACCAAGCATGAATCGGCGATGCATCGCCACGAGTGACGCCAAAGATTGACCAATGGCTGATGACCAGGAGCCGCCGCCGGAAAGCAAGCTGACGCGTAGCAAGGAGCGCTGGGCACGCGAGGGCCGCTTCCTCACCGGCAGGATCTCGCGTCCCGAGGAGCAGCGCCTGCCGCCCGGCCAGCATCTCACCCGCGACTGGCCGACGCTCGATCTCGGACTGACGCCGGAGATTGCGCGCGAGCGCTGGCGGCTCGACGTCTATGGCGCCGTGGAACATCCGGTGTTCTGGGATTGGACGCAGTTCACCGCGCAGCCGCAGTCGCAATTCGTCTCCGACATCCATTGCGTCACCACCTGGTCACGCTTCGACAATCAGTGGCAGGGCCTTGCGACCCGCGATCTCTTGGCCGCCTGCGAGCCGCATGAGGATGCGCTTTTCGTGGTGCTGCATTGCTATGACGGCTACACCACCAATCTCGCACTGGAGGATTTTGCCGCCGAGGACGCGCTGCTCGCCCATAGCTGGTCAGGCAAACCGCTGACCGAGGAGCATGGCGGCCCGGTGCGGCTCGTGGTGCCGCATCTCTATTTCTGGAAAAGCGCCAAATGGCTGCAGGGGATCGAATTCCTCACGCGGGATGCGCCGGGCTATTGGGAGGTCCGCGGCTATCACAACCGCGGCGATCCCTGGAAGGAAGAACGTTACTCGGGTGATTAGCCATTGATGGCGCCATTCCTCGCCTCTCCCGCAGGGAGAGGTGAAGGAAAAAAGCGATGGAGGGTAGCCGTGCCGACTGAACGCTTCCAATTCGCAAGCTCGGAAGGACACCAGCTCGCCGCCGCGCTGGATACGCCTGACGGCGAGATCAACGCTTACGCGCTGTTTGCGCATTGCTTCACGTGCGGCAAGGACGTGCTGGCGGCCAAGCGCATTGCGGTCGCGCTTGCCGCCAAAGGCATCGCGGTGCTGCGCTTCGATTTTACGGGGCTCGGCTCCAGCGAAGGCGATTTCGCCAATTCGACCTTCTCCTCCAACGTCGTCGATCTCGTTCGTGCCGCCCATCATTTGCGCGAAACCCGGAAAGCGCCAGATCTCTTGATCGGCCACAGCCTCGGCGGCGCTGCGATCCTCGCCGCTGCCGCGCAGATCCCTGAGGCGAAGGCCATTGTCACCATCGCCGCGCCCTCCGATCCCGCCCACGTCACCCATTTGCTCAAGGACCGCGTCGAGGACATCCGCGAGCAAGGCGAAGTCGAGGTCTCGCTCGCCGGCCGGCCGTTCCGCATCAAGCGCGAATTCTTGGATGACGTCGCCGAGCAGAATCTGCTGGCGCAGGTCGCAAAGCTGCACAAGGCGTTGTTGATCATGCATGCGCCGACCGACGATACCGTCGGCATCGAGAACGCCACCAAGCTGTTCATCGCGGCCAAGCACCCCAAGAGCTTCGTCTCGCTCGCCGACGCCGATCACCTGCTCACCGACAAGCGCGACACCACCTATGCCGCCGACGTCATCGCGGCCTGGTCCGAGCGCTATATCGGGCCTGCAGTGCTCGGGCCTGCCGCGGATCTCACCGAGGCGCCGCGCCGTGTCGTGGTGCGCGAGACGCGCAACAGCAAATTCCAGCAGACCGTCACCGTCGGCCCGCACCGATTGCTGGCGGACGAACCGGCCGCAGTCGGCGGCGAGGACTCAGGTCCCGGCCCCTACGATCTCGTGCTCGCGGGACTTGGCGCCTGCACCTCGATGACGATGCGCCTGTACGCCGACCGCAAGGCGCTGCCGCTCGATCGTGTCACCGTGACGCTGACGCACAGCAAGATCTACGCCAAGGATTGCGAGGAGTGCGAGACGCGCGAAGGCATGCTCGACCAGATCGACCGTGTCATCAAGATCGAGGGCCCGTCGCTCGACGACGACCAGCGCAAGCGGCTGATGGAGATCGCCGACAAGTGCCCGGTGCACCGCACGCTGACGTCGGAGGTGCGGATCGTGACGAAGGCGGAGGATTGAGAATCTACATTGGCGTCATTGCGAGCGAAGCGAAGCAATCCATGCCTCCACTTGCTGAGGCATAGATTGCTTCGTCGCTTCCGCTCCTCGCAATGACGGCATCAATCCATCACGGCCGCAGGATCACCCTGTCGCGCGACGAGCCGGCCACGGCGAGGAATGCGGCCTTCGCCTGCTCCAGCGGATAGATCGCGCTCGCCTTGATCGGAAACGGCTTCAGGTGCCCGCTCGCAAATCCCGGGCCGAGTTCACGCAGCACCGCGCCGGTTGCGATCGACGACAGGCCCAGCGTGTCGATGCCGACATAGGTGTGCTGGCCGCGATAGAATTCGAGGATATTGAACTGCACGATGCGGTCGACAGCCGCGATCAGGATCTGCCGTCCGCGCAGCGCCAGCGATTTGTGCGCGGCCTGGAAATAGGGATCGCCAACCGTGTTGAAGACGATGTCGGCGCCCTTGCCACCGGTGAGCTCGCGCACGCGCGCCGCTACATCGGTGCTTGAGGCATCGATCATCTCGACCTTCGCGTTGCTGTGTCCTTCATAGGGCTCGCTCTTGCGCGCCACGCCGATGACACGCGCGCCTCGCCAGGTCGCGATCTGAACCGCCGCCTGCCCGACCTTGCCGTTGACGCCCATCACCAGCACGGTCTCGCTTGGCTTCGGCAGGCCGGCGCGGCGAAAGCCCTCGATCGCCGTGACGAACGGCACGCCGATGCCCGCGGCCTCCTCCCACGAAATGCCCTTCGGCTTCTCCACCACCGCCTCGGACTCGACCGCGAGATGCGTGGCATGCGTGCCGTCGCGGCGAATGCCGAGATCGCCGGACGAGCCGAACACCTCACGCCCGACCCACCCCTCGGGCCCGTCGATCACGACGCCGGCATAGTCACGGCCCGGCGTGCGCGGAAACACCGCGTAAGGCATCAGTCCGGTCGCGGCCTTCACGTCAGATGGATTGACGGCGGCAGCCTTGATCTCGATCAGCACCTCGTTCGCCGCGCGTGACAGCGCATGCGTTTCCACGGTCGGCGCAAGCGCGGCGGGGTTATCGGCTTTGGCTAGCAGGCGAACGCAGCGGGCTTGGACTGTTTGGGTGCAGGGTGTCGGCATTGAGGTGTCGGTCCGTTAGGCGGGTTGGGTGGACGAGTGCGGCGATCTTCGTGCCGATAGCTGGCGCAGAGCCGCATAATCGCCGCGTATAAACGCCTCCTTCTTGGCCCTGCTCCATTTCTTGAGCTTGCGCTCATTCTCGATCGCGTCGGTGATGCGATCGAACCATTGCGAATAGACCAGCGTCACCGGTCGGCGCGTCGCGGTATAGCCGCCAACCGTTCCGGAATTATGCTGCGCTACTCTGATCTCGAGCGCGGTCCGCGTGATCCCGATGTAGAAACTCCCATCGGCACATCGGAGAATATAGAGAAACGCGCCCTCAGCCATATTCCATCTCCCCAATCCCCACTCTCACCCCTCATCCTGAGGAGCCGCAAAGCGGCGTCTCGAAGGATGTGGCCACCAACCGGGCCTCATGGTTCGAGACGGCGCTTGCGCGCCTCCTCACCATGAGGGGAGAAAGTTACGCGCGTGGCTTGCGCCTGTCGAGCACTCGCCTTGCCGCCGCAAGCGAACCTTTAGCCCCTCATCCTGAGGAGCGCGGAACGCGCGTCTCGAAGGATGTGGCCACCGACCGGGCCTCATGGTTCGAGACGGCGCTTGCGCGCCTCCTCACCATGAGGGGTGACGGCTACCCCCTCGGCCGCTTGTCGTAAACCCGTTTGGCCTTGCCGAGCGAGCGCTCGAGGGTTTCGGGGGCGACGGCTTGAACGCGTGCGGTGATGCCGATTGTGTTCTTGATGAAGATCGAGACTTTCTCGGCATGCGCGGCAAGGCCGCTGCCGTCCCAGCTTTCGGGGCGGGCTTCGGCGAGCACTGTCATCTCGTCCATGCGGCCTTCGCGCGAGAGTTCGATGATGAAATGGCCGCCGCACCAGTCGGTGGCGAGCAGCGCCTCCTCGATCTGGGTCGGGAACACGTTGACGCCGCGCAGGATGATCATGTCGTCCGAGCGTCCCGTGACCTTCTCCATCCGCCGCATGCCCGGCCGCGCGGTGCCCGGCAGCAAGCGCGTCAGGTCACGGGTGCGGTAGCGGATCACGGGAAAGGCTTCCTTGGTCAGCGAAGTGAAGACCAGTTCGCCCTTCTCGCCGTCAGGCAACACATGCCCGGTCTCGGGATCGATCACTTCAGGATAGAAATGATCCTCCCAGATGTGCAGCCCGTCCTTGCTCTCCACACATTCCTGCGCGACGCCGGGGCCGATCACCTCGGAGAGGCCGTAGATGTCGGTCGCGTCCATATCGAAAGCGTGCTCGATCTCGACGCGCATCGCGTTGGTCCAGGGTTCGGCGCCGAAGATGCCGAACTTCAGCGACGATTGTCGCGGCTCGAGCCGCTGCCGCCTGAACTCGTCCAGGATCGCCAGCATGTAGCTCGGCGTCACCGTGATGATGTCGGGCCGGAAGTCGTTGATGAGCTGCACCTGACGTTCGGTCATGCCGCCGGAGACCGGCACCACGGTGCAGCCGAGCTGCTCGGCTCCGTAATGCACTCCGAGCCCGCCGGTGAACAGGCCATAGCCATAGGCATTGTGGATGATCATGCCGCGGCGGCCGCCGGCGGCACGGATCGAGCGCGCCATCACCTCCGACCAGATGTCGATATCGGCCTGCGTGTAGCCGACTACGATCGGCTTGCCGGTCGTGCCGGAGGACGCATGGACGCGCACCAGTTTTTCGCGGGGCACCGCGAACATGCCGAACGGGTAATTGTCGCGCAGGTCGGTCTTGGCCGTGAATGGGAATTTCGCGAGGTCGGAAAGCTCGCGGAAATCGGACGGATGCACGCCGGCCGCATCGAAGGCGCGCTTGTAATGCGCGACGTTGTCATAGGCATGCTGCAGCGACCAGGCCAGCCGCTTGGTCTGCAGCGACATGATCGCATCGCGCGAGGCGCTTTCGGCCTCGTCCATCTCAGCGCTGTAACCACTTCCCGTCGACTTGAGCTTTGGCATGGCCATGGCGCGTTTCCTTCGATCGTCTATTTTTGCTTGGTCTCGTTGTCCGCTGTCGGCAGCCAGGTGCCGCCGATCACGCGGGAATGGCCGCGGAATTCGGCGATCACATCATCGCCTGCGGTGACGCGGACGTCATAGATTCCGGATCGTCCGCTGCGCGAGATCTCGCGCGCCGTGGCGATCAGGCGGTCGCCGAGCCTGCCGGGCCTGATGAAAGTGATGCTGCCTTGCGCGGCGACGACGCGTTCATTGTGGCTGTTGCAGGCAAAGGCGAACGCGGAATCGGCCAACGTGAAGATGAAGCCGCCATGAGCGATACGCTGGCCGTTGACCATGTGCGGCGCAATCGTCATCGCAAGCGTCGCCTGCCCCGGCTTGATCTCAACGATCTCCATGCCGAGGCCCTTGCTGGCGTCGTCCTCCTTCCACATCGCCTCGGCGCAGGCGCGCGCAAGGTCTTCAGGCGAAAGCGTGGCCTTGACGTTCACGTTCAACTCCCCTGTCTTCGGGCCCGTTGAATGGACCTCTTGGCATTATTTGTGAGACGCACTGCCCTGCGTGTCAACGCGACTTAAAGCTCTATACGTGGTCGTAATCTACGACGACCTTGTCCGAGCACGGCCGCGCCTGGCAGGTCAGGATGAACCCGGCCTGCAATTCCCAGGGCTCCAGCGAATAATTCAGCTCCATCTCCGCCTTGCCCTCGACGAGCTTGGCGCGGCAGGTCGAACACATGCCGCCCTTGCAGGCGAAGGGCAGGTCGATACCGGCGCGCAGCGCCGCGTCGAGGATGGCTTCACCATCCGCTACCGGCACCTCGCGGCGCTTGCCGTCGATGATCAGCGAGGCCATCGCCTTCGGCGGCGCGCCCCGCTCCACGATCTTTTTCGGCCGCGGCTTGCCGCCGAACTCGGAGACGAAACGCTCGACGTGGATCTTGTCATCGCCGAGGCCAAGTTCACGGCAGGTTACCTCGATCTCTTCGCTCATCCCGATCGGGCCGCAGATGAAGACGTGATCGACACTTGCGGCCGGCACCAGCGAGCGCAACAGCACCCTCACCTTCTCGCCATCGAGCCGGCCATGCAGGATCGGGATGTCCTGCTCTTCGCCCGAGATCACATGGAACAGCGAAAACCGCTGCATGAAGCGATCCTTCAATTCCTCCAGCTCTTCGAGGAACAGCATGCCTGAGGTCGAGCGATTGCCGTAGAACAGGAAGAAGCGGCTTTGCGGCTCGCGCGCCAGTACGCCCTTGATGATCGACAGGATCGGCGTGATGCCGCTTCCCGCGGCAAAGCCGACATAGATCCGCGCCTCCTCCGGTGCCGGCGCAACGCCGAAGCGGCCGGTCGGCGTCATCACGTCGAGCTCGTCGCCCGTTTTGAGGTCTTCGGCGGCCCAGTTCGAAAACGCGCCGCCATCGACCTTTTTCACGGCGATGCGCAGCTCGCCATCATCGGGGCCGGAACAGATCGAATAGGATCGGCGCACTTCCTCGCCGTCCAGCATCGTGCGCAGGGTCAGGTATTGGCCGGGCGCAAAGCTGTAATCGCTTGCGAGCTCCTTCGGGATCGCAAACGTCATCGATATCGCGTCCGCGGTCTCGCGGCGCAGGTCGTGGACGGCAAGGCGATGGAAGCGGGGCGCGAGCGACATGGTCAGTGACACTTGAAGTAATCGAATGGTTCGCGACAACTTCTGCAACGCCACAGCGCCTTGCAGGAGGTCGAGCCGAATTCGGACAGGAGTTCGGTGTCTTCGGAGCCGCATTGCGGGCACGCTACGTGCTGCTGGCCGAATAGCGCGCGGCGCGAGCTGCCGGGCAGCGGCGGCGCGATGCCGTACTCCTTCAGCTTGCGGCGGCCGTCCTCGCTCATCCAGTCGGTGGTCCAGGCCGGCGACAGCACAGTGCGGATTTTCGGGCCGCGAATGCCTTCGCGCTCCAGCGCTAGCTCGATCTCCAGCGCAATCATGTTCATGGCGGGGCAGCCGGAATAGGTCGGCGTGATCGCGACCTCGACCTGCCCATCAAGAACGGCGACATCGCGCAGCACACCGAGATCGGCGATAGTCAGCACGGGAATTTCGGGGTCAACCACCTGCGCAGCCGCCTCCCACGCGCGCCGGCGCAGATCGGCGTCGCTGATGACCGCGGTCACCATGTCGCCCTCGGAAACGTTCGCTGCAGCGACTGCAATTCGCTGAGGAGATGGCCGAGATGCTCGCTGTGCCGGCCACTGCGGCCGCCCTGCTGCATCCAGTTGCTCGCGGGTAATGCGAGCGTGGCCTCATTCACGACGGCAGTAATCGTCTTCAGCCATCGCGGATACAGCGACGCCGGGTCGACAGCGATGCCAGCATCGATCAGGCCGCGCTCAGAGCCATCGACGGAAAACATCTCGCCGGTGAAGGACCAGAGATCATCAATCGCGGTCTGCGCGCGGTGATGGCTTTCCTCGGTGCCGTCGCCGAGCCGGATGATCCATTCCGACGAATGCCTGACATGATAGGCGCTCTCCTTCTCGGATTTCGCCGCGATCGCCGCGAGCGTCGCATCCTTCGACTGCATCATCGCACGCCAGTAGAGATCGGCGAAGGCGGCATGGAAGAACTGCCGCACCATGGTGCGTGCGAAATCGCCGTTCGGCTGCTCGACCAGGAGGAGATTGCGGTACTGCCTGACGTCGCGCAGATAGGCGAGCTTGTCCTCGTCGTTGTCCTTGCCCTCGACCTTGGCGGCGTAGGTATAGAGCTCGCGTGCCTGTCCGAGCAGATCGAGCCCCATATTGGCGAGCGCCATGTCCTCTTCCAGCGTTGGCGCGTGTCCGCACCATTCCGACAGGCGGTGGCCCAGGATCAGCGCATCGTCGGCGCGCCGCAGCGTGTAGAGCACGAGCGGCGTTTCGGAGATTTCAACATTTGCAACGGCCATGGCGATCCACCTGCTTGTTCACTCGTCATTGCGAGGAGCGAAGCGACGAAGCAATCCACATCTCGGCAAGTGGCAACATGGATTGCTTCGCTTCGCTCGCAATGACGGCTACATATGTCCGACTTCCTCGGGCACGTCGTAAAACGTCGGGTGCCTGTAAATCTTCGACTCCGCCGGCTCGAACATCATGCCCTTCTCGGCCGGGTCGGAGGCAGTGATCGCGCTCGACGGCACCACCCAGATCGAGAGGCCCTCGCCGCGGCGGGTGTAGATGTCGCGCGCGGCCTGCAGCGCCAGCGTGGCGTCGGCGGCATGCAGCGAGCCGACATGCTTGTGCGCAAGGCCGTTGCGGCTGCGGATGAAGACTTCCCATAGCGGACTATTCGGCGTGGCCATCTCGGCCTCCCTATTCGGCTGCCTGTGCGAACTGCCGGCGCTTGCGCTTTTCGGCGTAAGCAGCCGCCGCCTCGCGCACCCAGGCACCCGCGTCATGCGCCTTGCGACGCGCCGCGAGACGATCGCGGTTGCAGGGGCCATTACCCGCCAGCACCTGCTTGAATTCCTCCCAGTCGATCGGGCCCGGCACCCAGTGGCCGGCTTCGTCCTGCTTCATCTTGGGGTCGGGAATGGTGAGGCCCAGGAATTGCGCCTGCGGCACGGTCGCGTCGACGAATTTCTGCCGCAGCTCGTCGTTGGAGAAGCGCTTGATCTTCCATTTCGTCGAGGTGTCGCTGTGCTGGCTGACCTTGTCGGGCGGGCCGAACATCATCAGCACCGGCCACCACCAGCGGTTCAGCGCATCCTGCGCCATTGCCTTCTGCTCATCGGTGCCGCGGCACAGCGTCAGCATGATCTCGAAGCCCTGGCGCTGATGGAAGGATTCCTCCTTGCAGACGCGGATCATCGCCCGTGCATAAGGGCCATAGGAGCAGCGGCACAGCGGAATCTGGTTCATGATCGCGGCGCCATCGACCAGCCAACCGATGGTGCCGATGTCGGCCCAGGTCAGCGTCGGATAGTTGAAGATCGAGGAATATTTGGCCTTGCCCGTCAGCATCGCGTCGACGAGCTCTTCGCGCGAAGTGCCGAGCGTCTCGGCGGCGGCATAGAGGTAGAGCCCGTGGCCGCATTCGTCCTGCACTTTTGCCAGCAGCGCGGCCTTGCGGCGCAGCGTCGGCGCGCGCGTGATCCAGTTGCCCTCAGGCAGCATGCCGACGATTTCGGAATGGGCGTGCTGGGAAATCTGCCGCGTCAGCGTCTTGCGATAGGCCGCGGGCATCCAGTCGTTCGGCTCGATGCGATCGTCGACATCGATGCGCGCCTGGAACACGGCGGCGCGCGCGGCGTCCTCGATATTGCGGTCATCTGCGTCAGACGTATTCAGCGCCTGCGTGTACACGGCCGACCTCCCGAATTTTATTGTCCTTGATCTATATCAAAATTTCAATTCTTGCAAGTATTCTTGTAACATATTCACGCATCCTCAAACCGCCGCGAAAGTTCCACGCCGGGCTTCGGCAACGGCCCATTCTCAGTGGTCGCATGCCGGTCAAGCCATTGTTCGGACAAGGCAAGCACGCCGCGATAGATTTCGCCGCAGAGCTTTCGCGCTGCACTCCCCGGCCAATCCCTTGGCAACAGCGCGGTCGGCAGCAGCGGATCGCGCAGCACCACGCGGCGGTAGTAATGGATCAGGAGGATGCGGGCGGTGAAAGCGTCGGCATCCGTGAGTTCCTCGCCGCGCACAAGCCAGCCGCGCAGCGGCTCGAACGTCCTGATGAATTTCTGATAGGCATCCGCGGTGCGATCGAGCGGCCAGCTCTCGCTGAGCAGTCGCCGCCCGTTTTCATCTTCGGCCGAGACTTCCAGACGGATGGCGCTAGAGGCCTCATCGGGGATCGGCACGCCCGACGGCGCGACCCACACGCCCGGCAGCGGACTGCCGAAGCCGGCGTTCTTCAGCGCCTCGCGCGCGGCGTCGCGATTCTCGCCATTGCCGATCAGCAGCAATTCGAAACGCCCGGTCCAGTCCGACGGCGGCGGGTCATAGATATGCCTGGTCGCGGTGTCGAAGGTTTGCCGCCCTTTCTCATTCAGTCGGTAGAAGCTGTTGCGGCCGACCTTGTTGCGCTCGAGCCAGCCGTCGGCGGCGAGCCGCGACATCGCGGTTCGCACCACGCCGCCATCGATGTCGAGGAAGGCGAAGAAATCCAGGAGCGTGCCGAGCCACACGCAGCCGCCGCGCGGGACGATAGCGTCGCCGAACACGGTGATGACGATGGAGCCGGTGCGCGACGGTTCGCGCTTCAACTGGTCGATGATGCGGTCAAGCGGCTGCGGCATGCGCCCACGCATACCGCGTTTTGCGCGCGCGCGACAACGTTGCTTGTGGTGGGCGGCGGGGCTTCATCCTTCGAGACGGCCGCTACGCGGCCTCCTCGGGATGAGGTCTGGCAAAGGCGCAAGCTGTCAGCCCCTCATGGTGAGGAGCGCGGAACGCGCGTCTCCGGACGATGCTTCGCATCGCCTTGAGAACCATGAGGCCCGGAATCTACCGGTTCGGATCAGGATAAACCATGGCGCGCCAGCCGCTCCGATCGAACGGCGCCCACTCCCCTTCGCGCTGCGCCAGACGATCGGCGACGGCGTAGACGGCGGCGGGATGGTGGCCCATGCCGCAATGGCTGCTTTCGACCTCGATGCTTTCCGACATCGCCGAGGCCTGTTCGCGGCAGCCCTGCCAGGCGCAGATGCCATCGGTGCGGCTGAAGATCGCCGAGGTCGGCACCGGAGGCGCGCCGGCCAGCGATCCGCCGAAGCGTGGATCCTCTTCTTCGGCGCGGCGGCCGCTCGCGATCTCGTAGACGCGCCAGGCGTTGGTCGATTTCGGCCCGGCGGCGAATGGGCTGCCGAGCGTGATCACCTGGCGCACGCGCTCGGGCATCATCTTGGCGAGCTGGCGCGCATAGAGGCCACCAAGGCTCCAGCCGACGAGCGAGACCTTGCGGCCATGGCTGTCGTTCATCTCCTGCACGAGATCGACCATCCCCTGCTGCACGCCCGTACGCAGGCCGAGATTGCGGCCCTGGCGCCAGCCGCTCACCGCATAACCCTTGCTGCTCAGGAACTCGCGCAATGGCCGTGTCGAGAGATCCGATGCGACCAGTCCCGGCAGCACCAGCACCGGATGACCATCGCCGCGCGGCGCGAGGCTCAACAGCGGCAGGGCGCCGAGGAAGGCGCCGAGTTCATGGATGGCGCGCCCTTCCAACAGCATCAGCGTCCTGGACGGCGGGCGAAGCGTCTCTGCGGCAAGGGACATGCTATCTCCTTCGCGCCGGCCTTCGCGTTGCAGCAGCCGGCCAATGGATCAACGGGCAATTAAAGCTAGGGAAACGGCCTTCTTCTTTCAAGCGAACCAGATCACACAGATCACAACAAAAACGCCCGCGTGCCCGATCTGTCACACGAGCCGCAGCAGGTATTCGATGGTGTACAGGATCAATCCGGCAAGGCCGCCGATCAGCGAGCCGTTGAAGCGGATATATTGCAGGTCCCTGCCGACATTGATCTCGAGCAGAGAGATCAATTGCTGCATGTCCCAGGCCTTCATCTGATCGGCGATGAAGGTCGAAACGCCGCTCTTCTGGTCGGCGACCACCGTCCGGAGGATCGCGACCAATCCCTCGTTGATCTCGGCGCGCAACTCGGCGTCGCCGGCCAGCGCCTCGCCCGCCTCCACGAACATCCTGGCGAGATACTGCTGCAGCACCTGCGTCTCTCCCGAGGCGCTGCGCTCGATGAAGTCCTTCAGGTTCGACCAGATGTTGCGCGCGAGGCCTTCCAGCTCCGGCCGCGCCAGCAGATCGCGCTTCAATCGGTTGATGCGATCGGCAAAAGCGCGATCGCTGCCGAGCCGCTCGACGAACGACAGCAGCATGCGGTCGAACTCGCCGCGGAACGGATGCTTCGGATCGTCGCGGACCTCCTCGAAGAATTTCGTCGCGGACGCGATGATCCGGTTCACGACAAATTTGTCGGCGCGGTAGAGTCTCAAGAGCGTCGGCATTTCCGCGCGGACCTTGTCGCGGATGACAGCCATGGTCTCCTTCGTCGTCAGCGTCTGGTGCAGGACGCGCAGGATGTCGTCGAGCAGGCCCTCGTGCTTTCCCTCCTGCACAAAGCCGCGTAGCGTGCCGGCGGCAAGCGGCGCCAGATCGATCGCCAGCAGTTGCGCGGTGACACGGCGGCTGACGAACTTCATCAACCCCGAATTCTCCGTCGCCGAAAACGCCTCCGGCAAAAGGCCCAGCACGAAGCGGGCGAGATCGGTCGAGCGCTTGCGGTCGCGCAGCCAGTCGGCGATGAAGGCGCCGAAATCGATCTCGCGCAGCTTGGCCTCCACCGGCCCTGCTTCGAGGAAATTCTTCTCGATGAATTCGCCGAGCTTCTCGGCGATGCGGCCCTGATTGCTCTGGATGATCGCGGTGTGCGGGATCGGCAATCCCAGGGGACGCTTGAACAAGGCGACCACCGCATACCAGTCGGCGAGCCCGCCGATCGTGGCAGCCTCTGCAAACGCCGCGATGAAGCCGAAGACGGGATGCACGGGCAACAGCGCTTTCGCGACGAGGAACAGCACGAACGTCGCAGCTAACACCCCGGTCGCCAGCCACTTCACGCGCCGCAACTCCGCCGCGCGGATCGCGTCGGCGGGAGTGGCGATGGTGAAGGTGGCGGGAAGGGTCATGACGCTTTCGCGCAAAGATTCATGTCGAGACACAGTAGCCGTCATTGCGAGCGAAGCGAAGCAATCCATGTCTCAACGCGGGAGAGATGGATTGCTTCGTCGCTACCGCTCCTCGCAATGACGGAGAGCGCAACATCGACGATGTATGGAAACGGAACTCAAAAAAGAAGGCCCGCAACCGGCGGGCCCTTCGGAAAACCAAAGTTGGTAGGCTTGACGCAATCAGGCGGTCTTGGTGTAGACCTTGGCGAAATTGTCCTGCGCGGACTTCGCACCTTCGGTGACGAGCTTGCCGACATATTCGGCCGCAGCCTTGGTCCGCGAGACGAACACTTCGCCGCGCGCACGCACCAGGTCCGACTGGATCTGCACCGCTTCGTTCAGCGACTTGGCGGAAGCCAGCTTGTCGATACCGTTGAAGAACGCTTCCGCGTCCTGATAGAACGCCTCCTGGATATTGCGGCTGATCTTGGCGGCCTCGGAAACCGAACCGGCAACGGCGGATTCGATCACGGCGGTCACCTTCTCCGAGCCGGCGTGCAGGTCGGCGGCGCGAACCTTGGCGGTCTCGGCCTGCTTCTTCACGAACTCACGCGCGGCTTCCGGCACTTCCAGGTTCTGCAGCTTGCTAAAAGCTTCAGTCACAGGCGCAAAGGCCTGCTTGACGCTATCAAAAACGGAATTGGTCTCGGTCGTCATAGGGTCTCTCCATCCTCGGTTAGAGCTATGGGCTCACCCCGTCCAAATCTGGCCCAGGGCGCCATCCTTATGCCATGGTTAATGGTGCATCGCAATATCAATTGTGCGATGCAATATCACAAATCCGTGAGCAGCTATAATATCAGGCGAACTGCCCGTCCGGCGGGCGGCAGGCTGGTCAAACCTATTGCTGGACCGCCCCCGGCAGGCCGTAGGCCTCCATCTGAGCCCGAACTTGCGCCACATTGTGCCCGAGCACCACGATGTCGTGGGTCGCGCCGGCGGCATCCCGGACGTGGTCGCGCAGCAGCGCCTCGGCCCTGAAGCCGAGGCTTTCGAACAGCGCAATCGCGCCCCGCTGGTCGACCGTCATCTGCACCGAGAGCTTCTCGAGGCCAGCGCTGAGCGCAATGGCAAACGTCTCCTGCGACAGCGACCGCCCCACCCCCTGCCCACGGACGTCCAAGGACACCACCATCCGGATCTCGCCGACATGGGGCGACCAGGAGTGGCGGTCGCGCACCAGCGTGCCGCAACCGACCACGGCGCCATCCCGCAGCGCCAGGAGGCTCACGATGTCGCCGCGGTCGATCTCGTTGAGCCACGCCGAAAGCACCTTCGGTTCGCTGATGTTGCGCGGCAGGAACAGCAAATCATGCGTCGGCAGCTTCTGCGCGAAAGCCAGCACCGCGGCTTCATCGGCGCGCGCCATCAGGCGGAATTCGATCTCGCCGGCCTCGGTCTTGACGCGCCGCGGATAGGAACGTGTCTCACTCATGTCGATCGCATCCCCAGCCAGGAATCCAGTTTCGGCCACAGCCGCTTGATCGCATTGGCGCCGGCAACGAGGCTGACATGGCCACCTTTGAGGACCACCTCCTCCTTGTCGGTCGAGCCGACTTTCGCGATCAGGTGTCGCGCCGCCTCATAAGGCACGATGTGATCATGCTCGGCGACGGCGTGCAGGATCGGCACCTTGATGTTATCGAGCTTCGCCGCGCGCCCGCCGACCGACATGGCGTCGTTATAGAGCTTGTTGTCCCACATCAGGTCCTTGGTGATGGTCCGGAAATAGTCACCGGCAAGCGGCAGCGTGTCGGTCGCCCAGCGATCGAACATCCGGTACGACTTCACAAACTCGTCGTTCCAGATGTTGTCCCAGAGCTGCACCTGGCTCGCCGCGCGCGAGGCCGGCCGCAGCATCTCGAACGACGACAGGATCATCTCGGGCGGCATGTTGCCGACGCTGTCGATCAGGCGGTCGACGTCGAAATAACGCCGGTCGGCGAAATTCGAGAACAGCGTCATCTCGCGGAAGTCGATCGGCGTGGTG
The DNA here is from genome assembly GCF_043638955.1 of Bradyrhizobium sp. 31Argb. Taxonomy (NCBI): domain Bacteria; kingdom Pseudomonadati; phylum Pseudomonadota; class Alphaproteobacteria; order Hyphomicrobiales; family Nitrobacteraceae; genus Bradyrhizobium; species Bradyrhizobium sp. 31Argb. The sequence continues at coordinate 18,910 of NZ_JBEGDB010000008.1, forward strand.
AAGCAGATCAAATTCTTCATCGGCCCGTCGTGGAAAATCGAGCCATAAAGCAGCGCCAGCACGCCGCCGAAGCAATAGCCGATGACGGAGACATCGGTCTCGCCGGAATCCTGCTGCACCCGGCGGACACAGTCCGGAATGAAGTCGAGGACGTAGTCCTCCATCCTGAGATTCTTCTCTTCCGGTTTCGGCGCGGTCCAGTCGAGCATGTAGGCGTCGTAGCCACGCTTGAGCAGGAATTCGATGAAGCTCTGGCCGGGCACCAGGTCGAGGATATAGCCGCGATTGGTGGTGGCCATCACAATTAGGACCGGCACGCGATAGATTTCGTCCGCCAGCGGCCGGTAGTGGTAGAGCTGCATGGTTCCGCGACTGGCCAGCACGTCCTTTGGCGTGGAGCCGAGCGCGGGACCTGAGCTCGAGAAATATTCGACGCCCTTGATGCTGCGCTGGATCGCGCGCTGCACCTCGGACCGAATGCGCTCCGCGATCGACGCTGCATCGATCTCCAAGGACGCGTTCATCGAGGGCGCGTTCATTTTTTGGCTTGCTCCGCAGGCGGACGTTTGGTGCGCGGCGGCCGCGGCTTGCCGGCTGTCGCGCTTTCCGCATTGCCTGCGCTGCGGTTCATCTGGCTCAGCATCGCCTTGATCTCGTTGAGCTGGCCTTCGATCGATTGCAGGCGCTCGGCCATGCCGACGAGCTGCGCCCGGCTCGGCAGGTTCATGCTCACGAGATATTTCTCCATGAGCTCGACGAACTGCTTCTGCGCACCGGCCGCGACGCCGCCGGCCTGGTTCATCAGCCGGCTGAATTCCGGCGTTCCCATTGCCTTGTTGGCGAAGGAATTGAATCCCTTTTCCATCTCGCCGATCATCGTCTGCCAGATGACGGCGGGATCGTTGCCCTTGTCGGCCATTGGCGCTCTCCCAAATGGTTACGAGCGCTTGCCACGCCTCTCTTTGCTCTCCATACCACACCGTTGCAGGCAACCGGTCAACCCAGGTTGACATTGGACGTCGCGCCAGAAAGCTTCTGCGCCGCGGCAAAGCGTGGCATAGAGTGGTTACTCGAGAACCCAGCCGAGGACGCCCCCGTGACCACCATCGCCCACCGGCCGCCGCAGATGATCCGCGCCAATGGCATCGACATCTGCTACGAGATCTTCGGCGACGAGAGCGCCGAACCGATGCTGCTGATCATGGGGCTCGGCGCCCAGATGATCCATTGGGACGACGAATTCTGCGAACAGCTTGCCGCGCGCGGCTTTCGCGTGATCCGTTTCGACAACCGCGACATCGGCCAATCCGGCAAGCTCACCGGCGGCAAGCGGCTGACGGCGTTCGAAATGCTGAGACTGCGTCTGTTCGGGATCCCCGTCGCCGCTCCCTACAGACTGATCGATATGGCCAAGGACACCGTCGGCCTGATGGATGGGCTCGGGCTGAAGTCTGCGCATCTGGTCGGCGCCTCCATGGGCGGCATGATCGCGCAGGAAGTCGCGATCTCCTTTCCGCAAGCGGTGCGCTCGCTCACCTCGATCATGTCGACGACGGGCAATCCGAAGATCCCGCCGCCGACCCGCGAGGCCGGCGCGATACTGATGGCGCCGCCGCCAAGGACGAAGGGCGAATATATCGAGCGCTTCGCCCAGACCTGGAAGATCCTGCGCGTCGGCTCCTTCCCGGAGGACGAGGCGCTCGATCCTTCGCGGGCGCTGCGCACCTATGAGCGCGGCCTCAATCCCGCCGGCGTTGGCCGCCAGCTCCGCGCCATCCTCGCCTCCGGCAGCCGCAAGCAACGCCTGAGCACGGTGAAGGCGCCAACGCTCGTCATCCACGGCACCGTCGATCCGCTGGTGCACCCGGCCGGCGGCAAGGACACCGCGGCCTCGATCCCGGGCGCCAAGCTCCTGATGATCGACGGCATGGGCCACGCATTGCCGATCCCGATGTGGCCGGAGATCATCGACGCCATCGACCGGCACGCGCATGGCGCTGCGGCGAAGGCGGCGTGACGTTGCGCCCGACTTGCGTAGGGTGGGCAAAACGAAGCGTGCCCACCGTCCAGCATTCTACCCGCAATGGTGGGCACGCTTCGCTTTGCCCACCCTACAAGTCGCGGCTATCCGCCGGCCCAGACGTCGAGCACGTATCTGTTCTTCGCGCCGAGGTCCTCGATCCAGCGTGTGGCCGCGTCGGTATTGTCACCGTTGTGCTCGCGATGGATCGACATCAGGATCGCCTTGACCTCCGGCTCCATCTTGCTGCCGTCGCCGCAGACATAGATGATCGCGCCCTTCCCGATCAGGTCCCAAACGCGGTTCCTCTGCGCCGCAATCAGGTCCTGCACATAAGTCTTCGAACCGTTGAGCCGCGAGAACGCGGTGTGCAGCTCGGTGACGCCAGCGGCCGCGAACGCCTTCAGCTCATTGGCATAGATGAAATCCTGATCCGGATGGCGGCAGCCGGAGAACAGCATTGCCGGCCCGAGATTGGCGCCTTGCGACTTCCGATGCGCGCGCTCCTGCAGGAAGCCGCGGAACGGCGCCAGGCCGGTGCCGGGGCCGATCATGATCAGCGGCACCGACGCATCGTCCGGCAGGCGGAAGCCGGCCTTGGTCTCGCGCACGGTGGCATGGATGGTGTCGCCGACGCGGCGGCCGGAAAGATAGTTTGAGCAGACACCCTTGTAGATGCCGCGGCCCGAACTTGCGGGCGACTCCACCACGCCGACGGTGACGCTGCAGCGCGCGGGGTCACCTGACGGCGAGGACGAGATCGAATAATAGCGCGGCGCCAGCAGCGACAGCATCTCCAGATAGATGTGGAACGGCAATTCGCAGGCCGGATGCTCCTCCAGGAGATCGAACACCGATTTGCACTTGCCCATCACCTCGCTGCGGTAACGTTCACCGGATGCATCGTCGTCGCCGATATAGGCGAGCAACTTTGGCTTCGTGATCGGGCAGGGCGTATGCTCGGCCATGACCTGGATCTGCTTGCGGGTCGCGACCTGCTGCAGCTCCACGAACTCGGTGAGCAGTCGCCCGACCGATATCGCATCGCCGACCGGTAGTTGCGCGCGGCGGCCTTCCGTCACCTGCAGCCTGATCTGGTCCGCGGGCAGGAAGCCGAAGCGGCGCGCGACCTGGTCCACCAGCGTCGGATCGTTGCGCGGCACCACGCTCAAGTGATCGCCGACGCGGTAGGTGATGCCGGGCGGCAGTTGCACCTCGATGTGCCGCGTCGAACGCTCGGACGGATTGGCGCCGGACTTGTTCTGCAGTTCCGCATTGTCCAGCACCTTCATCGCAACCGCGCCGCCCTGCGCGACAATGGTGTTGGCCGAGGTCGGCGCCACCGGCTCGACCGCATAGAGCGGCTCGTCCTCAGGCGTGCGGGTGAAATTCCAGTCGATCCCGAATTCCTTGGTCGCGACCTGCGCGGCAGCCGGAAACCATTTCTGAAACTGACCGTCGAGATCGGCGCGGGCATCGCCCTCGCCGCGCGGATAGACGGCGCGGGCGCCATGCGCGGTGAGCTGCTCGTCGATGAAGCGCGGCACCGACTGGTACGTCGCCGCCCAATCGCTATTGCCGCAGCCGAACACCGCGTAGCGCACCCCGGCAAAGACATCCTTCGCAAGACCGCTGCCGAGCCATTTGACGAATTCCGTCGCGTTGTCCGGCGGCGCGCCATTGTAGGAGGCGCAGATGATCAGGACCCCACCTTCCTTCGGCAGCTTGCCGACATAGTCGTCGAGCGGACCGAGCCTGGTGTCGAAGCCATTGACCTCGGCGAGATCGGCCATCCGCGTCGCCAGTTCCTCGGCCGAGCCGAGATTGGAGCCGTAGAGCACCAGCATCGGCGTGTTGTGTCCCAGACGCGGTTTCGGCCGCGGCGCCCTTGGCGCGGCCGACGCCGCCGCGGCCGCTCCAGCGAAGGCGCCGCGTTCCCTGTCCTCGCGCGGGCGCACCTTGATCTTGAACCCTTCGGGCTTGATCGTCAGGGTTTCCTTCAGATGCATCTGGTAGCGATGCACGTCGATCAGCTTGAAGCGCTGCAGGATCATGCCGAGCGCGAGCGCCGCCTCATGCATCGCGAAGCCGCGGCCGATGCAGGCGCGCTGGCCGTTGCCGAACGGCTTCCAGGCATTGATCGGCCGCTTGGCCTCGGCCTCGCGGCTGAAATTCTCGGGATCGAAGACGTCCGGATGCGGACCCCAGACGCTGGGATCGCGGTGCAGCGCCATCACGAGGACAGTGATGAAGGTATTCTTCTTCAGCTTGTACTTGCCGCCGATGGTCTCATCCTGCAGCGGTGCGATGCCATAAGCGGGAGCTGGCGGCCATAGCCGCAGTGACTCTTTCAGGATCTGCGTGATGTAGGTGAGCTGGGTGACCTGCTGATAGGTCGGCTTGGCGTTGATATCGGGGCCGAGCACGCGGTCGACCTCCTCATACGCCTTCTTCAGCACCTCGGGGTGTTTCAACAGCGCATAGATCGTGCTCGACAACAGGCCGCTCGTGGTCTCATGGCCCGCGATCAGGAATGTGTTGATCTGGTAGCGGATGTTGACGTCGTCGAGCTGCTCGCCGGTGACGCGGTCGACGCCGGTCATCATCGCCGCCAGCATGTCCTTCTGGCCCTCGCCGATATCGGCCTGGCTCCGCCTGCGCTCGGCGATGATCTCGTCGACCATCTTGTTCATGAACGCGACGTCCTCAGTGAGCGTCTTGCGCCGCTGGCGCATCCACAGGCGTTCCAGCGGCAGGCCACGGGTCATCATGATGGTCTCGAGCGAGCGCACCAACGACTCCACGAAGGGATGGTAGTCGCGGCGATAGAACGAATTGAAGCGGTAGTCGAAGCCGCAGAGCCCGATCGTGTCGAGCGTCAGCGCCGTCATGTCGTGGACGACGTCGATCTCCTCGTCGGCGTTGAGGCGCTCCCATTTCTTCACGAGCTGCTCGGCGATATCGACCATGCTCGGATGGTAGGACTGCATGGCGCGGTTGCCGAACGGCTGCAGCAGGATGTTGTGCGCCTTGCTCCAGTTCGGCTCCTTGGTGTCGGCGGTGAACAGGCCATCGCCGCCGACCGCGCGCACGCGGCGCAGCGAGCCGCGCACCGCCTTGTCGAAGCGTTTTTCGTCGGAGAGCTCGTCAACGAGGTCATGGCCTGAGACGATCACGAGCGGCGCGCCCATCATGTCGAGCCAGTAGATCGGTCCGAGCTCCTTGGCGAGCCGCACCAGATGCTGCACCGGCGCGGTCGAATCCAGCGACAGCATGTTGCCGACCACGGGCATGGTCGGCGGATGCGGGATCGGACTCAGTCGGTTGCCGGATGCCATATGGGGAATGTCTCCTGCCCTAGCTCAGCTCACATCATCATTGCGAAGAGCGAAGCGACGAAGCAATACGTCTCGCACCAATCTCTCCCCTCGTCATTCCGGGATGCGCCTCTTGGCGCAGGCCCGGAATCCATTACGCCTCATCGCATGCGGCCCGATGGATTCCGGGCTCGCGCTTCGCGCGCCCCGGAATGACGATCGGAGTTGCTTGATGCGCACCCCTCACCCAAATCGCCTTCTACGCCATTCGATCAGCTTGGCACTGACTTCTTCCGGCTTCTCCTGCTGGGTCCAATGGCCGCTGTCCTTGACCAAGGACTTTTCGAGATCGGGAATCAACTTCTCCATCCCGTCGGCGGCCGAAGGCGGCAGCACCGCGTCGTTCTCGGCCATGATCATCAGCGACGGCACGCGCACGGTGTGATCGAGCCCTTCGGAGCGCTGCCAGTTGCGCGACATGTTGCGGTACCAGTTGATGCCGCCGGTGAAGCCGGTCCTGGTGAAGGCATCGACGAACACCTGCTTTTCTTCCGGCGACAGGATCGGTGTGCGCGGATCGTGCGCGGCATCGTAATTCGCGATCATCTGCGGGAAAGCCAGGTTGAGCCGCGGCGATGCGCCGACGCCGGCCACGACCTCTTCCGCCGGAGCCTCGGGCCGCCGCGCCGGCTTGCGCATGAAGGCATCAAAGGTCTGCTCGACCCGGCTGCCGAAAATCTTGTCCGGCTCGTGCGCGGGGTCCTGGAACTGGACGATATACATCTGCTCGCCGAACCGCTTGCGCAAAAGTTCGATCGGATCGGCCCAGGCACGGTTGGTATGCGGGGTATTGATGCCGACCACGCCGGCGACACGGTCGGGATGCCGAAGCGGCATCTGCCAGACGACGAAGCCGCCCCAGTCATGGCCGACGAAGATGGCCTTCTCGATTCCGAGATGATCGAGCAGGCCAATGAGATCGGCGGTCAGTTGCTCGATATCATAGGCCTCGACCGGCTCCGGCCGGTCGGTTACGCCATAGCCGCGCTGATCCGGCGCAATCACGCGGATACCGGCTTCGCTCAGCGCCTTGATCTGGTGGCGCCAGGAGAAGGCGAGCTCCGGCCAGCCGTGGCAGAGCACCATCGGCGGCTTGTCGGTCGTGGGGCCGGCTTCATAGAAGCCCATGCGGATGCCATTGGTCTGGGCGAATTGCAGCGGGGGCATTTCCATCATCGAGACAATCCTTATTCAGCGGCGCTCTTGGTCTCGGCGGGCGGCGGCACGAACGCCGCCTCCAGCGCCTCGAATTCGGCCGGCAGCATGTCGCACAAAACCTGCACATGCGGAATGATATTGGCCCCGGCGACGAAGCCGAAATCGAGCTGGTCGCGATAGCTCTGCACGGTGATGTTGAGCGCAAGGCCGTGGGTCGCGATCGACACCGGGAAGATATGCAGCAATTCCGCACCGGCCGCATAGAGCGTCTGCCGTGGCCCCGGCACATTGGAGACGGTGATGTTGGCTGCCGGAGGCAGCACGTTCGACAGATCCGAGCGGCTGTAGAGCAGCGCCAGGATCTGCACCAGGATCGGCGCGCCCAGCATCGAGACGTTGGAGACCTGCGGCATGAACGCCCGCAGCGGATGCGACATCTCCTTCGCCTTGGTCGATTGCGCGATGATCGCTTCCAGCCGCGCCTTGGGATCCTCGATGTTGGTCGCGATCGAGCAGATCATGCCGAACACCTGGTTGTTCGATTCGGTATTGCCCTCCTCGCGCAGCGAGATCGGCACCGCCGCGGTCAGCGACTTGTTCGGCAGCGCGCCCTGGCTGATCAAATGGCGGCGCACCACGCCGGAGGCGAGGGCCAGCACCACGTCATTGAGCTTGCCGCCGGCCGCCTTTGCCACCGCCTTGGCCCGCGACAGCGAGACCGACGTGCCGGCAAAGCTGCGCTCCGAGGAGATCGCCTTGTTCAGGATGGTCGGCGGCGACACCATACTGGCGAGACTTTCGCGCGATTTCGGATCGGAGACCTTGGTCACAACCTCCGACACGCTTTTCAGCATCGCCGGCACGCTGCTTGCGAACTTGATCGCATTCTCGATCTGGAACATGGCGTTGTCGAACAGGATCGAGCCGAGATCGCTCTTGCCCGAGCGCGGCAGCTCGATCGTCCTTGGCGCCGCCGCGGCATCGAACGGCTGGGTCCAGAGCTGCTGATAGGAATCGATCAGGTTGGCCGCGATGTCGCGTGGTTCCTGCGCGACCTTCCGCGCGGTCGGCGGGTCGACCTTCCTCGGGATCGGCGAGATGTCGTAGATCATGCTGGTGAGCGCAGCACCCGCGCCGCCATCGATGCAGGCATGATGCATCTTGGAATAGAGACCGATCTCGTTGTTCTGCATGCCCTCGAAGACATAGAACTCCCACAAGGGCCGGGCGCGATTGAGCAGCTTCGCGTGGATCCAGCCGACAAGGCGCTCCAGCGTGGCGCGGTCATGCGGCGCCGGCAGGCTGCCGCGGAAGATGTGGCGGTCGATGTCGAACTGGTCGTCCTCCACCCAGGAGGGATGGTCGATGTCGAGCGGCGCCTTCTCCAGGCGCGATTTCAGGATCGGCGCGATGTGCAGTCGCGAGGCGATCATCGCCTTGAAGTCTTCGAAGAAGTCGCCCTTGTAGTCGTCGGGCAGGCGGAAGATTGCCATGCTTCCGACATGCATCGGCATTTCCGGCGTTTCCAGATAGAGAAACGACGCGTCCAGCGACGACAGTTTCTTGGCGTCGGCCATGGCTTCCTCCCGGTAATTGTCGTGCGGCGCCTTGGTGGCGCTCTCGTTCGGACGGCCGCTTGCTGCGGCGTCGATCAGGATTGTGCCTGTTCCGGGGGTGGATAGGCAATGGCAAAGGGGCCGGACCGATCAAAATGCCTGAACTCGCCCTCCGCCTGCGCCAACCGGTCGGCCACCGCCCAGAGCGCCGCGGGATTGACGCCGAGCCCGATATGGCTTGCGAGCAGCACCTCGATATTTTCGGCCGTTGCCGACGGGCGCTGCACGCTGGTTCGCCAGTTCACGATGCCGTCGGCGCGCGAGTAGATCGAGGTGGCCGGCACCGGCATGTCGCCGGCGATCGCCTGCCGGACCTCGGGAATGTCGTCGACGCTCTCACCCGTCAACGCCTCGTAGAGCCGCGTCGCGTTGGTGGCGCGGATATCGCCCGCAAACGGGCTGCCGAGCGTGATGACGGAGCGCACCATCTCCGGCGCGTTCAGCGCCAAGTCACGCGCATAGACGCCGCCAAGGCTCCAGCCGACGATGCTCACCTTGCGTCCGGTGGAGTCGGTGATCCGGCGCAACAGATCGCGCAGCGCCGCGCGCATCCGGCTGAGGCCGCGGACATTGCGGCCAAAGCTCCAGGCATAGGTGTCATAGCCAAGCGCCTTCAGGTACCGCCGCATCGGCGCCATCGACAGGTCGCTTGCCAGGAATCCCGGCAGCGTCAGCACCGGATGGCCGTCCCCCCTCGGCGCACGCATCAAGAGCGGCAGCAGCAGGAGGCTCGAATTGAACTCGAACAGGCCCCTGCCCTCGGCCAGCATCAGACAGATGTTTGGTGGACGCAGCCGGCGTTCGCTCTCCTCACGGCTGCCATCCACGGTCACCATCTATTTCCTGTCCTTCTTCGAGGTGCTGCCGAGGCCCGCCATCGCCGCGAACATGTCCTGGAAACGCTCGGCCAGTTTGGGATCGAGCCAGCTCTGCATCAAAGCTTCCGGTGAGACCTTCTCGATGTTCGAGGTCATCTGCTGCTGCAGCTTTTCCATGACCGCCGTCTGCATCGGCGCGACATCCGGCAGGCCGAAGAACTGCCGGGCTTCGAGCGGCGTGCAATCTATTTCGACGTTGACCTTCATGACCGCTCCTCAATGCAGTTGACGCAAGAACATGACCCGGGAATCGATTCTTCGAACGGATCATGCCGTGGTGCAGTATCGCCGCGAGAGGGCTTGTCACGCAAGCGGGACGATGACGGCCGGCGGCAGACGTCGCCCGCCAGGGTCAACCAAAGCGCTCCACCGCAAACGGCTTCGCATCCGCAAACGGCGTCTCGCCGGTCATCATCTCCGCAAGCAGGCGTCCGCTCACAGGCCCGAGCGTCAGCCCGTGGTGCTGATGGCCGAAATCGAACCAGAGCCCGGGGTGGCGCGGCGCCTTGCCGATCACCGGCAGCATGTCGGGCAGGCAGGGCCGCGCGCCCTTCCAGGGCTTGGCCTCCACGGGATCGCCGAGCGGAAACAGGTTGCGCGCCCGCGGCACCGCGCGCTCGACCTGGACCGGGGACGCCGGCGCGTCGCGATGGGCGAATTCGACGCCGGTGGTCAGCCGGATGCCGCGGTTCATCGGCGCCAGACAATAGCCGAGATCGGAATCGAGCACGGGATGATTGAGCACGGCGTTACCGCCCGGCTTCAGGTGCAAATGATAGCCGCGCTTGACCTGAAGCGGGATCGAATAGCCGAGCGGGCCGAACACCTGGTCGGACCACGGTCCCATCGCGACCACCACCTCGCGGGCGGTCACACTGCACTCGCTGATGGCCACGCGCCATCGTCCGCCGGATTGTTCGAGCGTGCGGGCGTCGCCGACAAAGAAGCGGCCGCCCCTGCGGCCGAACAGCGCGGCATAGGCCTTTGCCAGCCCGCCGGGATCGGCGACCGAGCCCGGCGCCGGCGAATATACCGCGCCAGCGAAGTCACCCGACAGGTTCGGTTCACGCGCGGCGATGCCCTTGGCATCGAGGACTTCGTTGGTGACGCCATATTGCTTCGCACGCTCAGTATCGCGCACGGCCTTGGCGAAGGTCGCTTTGCTGCGATAGAGTTTGATCCAGCCGGTCTTGCGCAGCAATTCCGGGACGCCGGCTTCTGCAATCAAAGCCTCGTGCTCGATCAGGCTCTGCCGGATTAGCGGCATCTCGGCCAGCGCGCTGTGCAATGCACCCTCAGCCGAGGAGGCAAAATAATAGCGCGCGAGCCATGGCAGGAAGATCGGCAGGTCGGCGACGCGATAGCGCACCTGCGGCGCGCGGTTCAGCGCATAGCGGAGGAGTTCGCCGAAATCCCGCGGGAACATGTAAGGAAAAACCGAGGCGCATTCGATGATGCCGGCATTGCCGTAACTCGTCTCCTCGCCGGCGGCATCGTGCCGGTCGACAATGACGACGTCGCGGCCGCGTTTTTGCAGATGCAAAGCGGCACCGACACCGACCATGCCAGCCCCCAGGACAATGACGTCGGCCCTCAGTTCCGCCATCCTTACTCCGAAAGTTCAATGTCACGCGCACGCCCGACCAGCGAGCGTCAAGCTAATCATTGCGGCACGGCTGCGCAAACTCATCTCATCTTCTACGGGAAATCGCGCTTGCGCACCCGGTAAACTTTGGCAACATTGGCATGCAATATCCTACCAACAGCGCGCATCGCGGGACCAAGACGGGGAACAGGTTCAAATGTCGGTACGTCATCATCTGCTTGCGGCAATAAGTCTTGCCATCATTGCGACGACGACACCTGTTTCGGCCCAGACGCTGCGCTACGCCAATCAGGGCGATCTCAAATCGCTGGATCCCCATACGCTGAACGAGACGACCACCCATGCCCATCTCGGACAGGTCTATGAAGGTCTCACCGCGCGCGACAAGGATCTGAAGATCATCCCGGCGCTCGCCGAAAGCTGGGAGACGCCGGAGCCGACCCGTTGGCGCTTCCATCTGCGCAAGAACGTCAAATTCCAGAACGGTGATCCCTTCACCGCCGACGACGTGGTGTTTTCTGCCGACCGCGTCCGCGCCAAGGGCTCCAACCTGCAGACCCGCATTCCCGCCGATGCCAAGGTCGTCAAGGTCGATGACTACACTGTCGATTTCATCCTGACATCGCCCAATCCCATCCTGAATTCGCAATGGGATACCTGGTACATCATGGACAAGAAGTGGGCTGAGGCGAATAACGCCACGCAGCCCACGCCGGCATCCGCGACCACGCCGAGCTTTGCCTCTCTCAACGCCAACGGCACCGGGCCTTTCATGATCGAAAGCCATCAGCCGGGCGTGAAGACGGTGTTCAAGGTCAATCCGAACTGGTGGCAGAAGCCCGAACACAATTTGAAGGAAATTGTCTTCACCCCGATCGCCTCCGATGCGACCCGCGTCGCCGCGCTGCTCTCGGGCGAGGTCGACATCATCGAGCCGGTTCCGATCCAGGACATCTCACGCGTCGATTCCAGTCCGAATGCGCAGGTGCTGAAGGGGCCTGAGCTCCGCACCATCTTCCTCGGCATGGACCAGAGCCGCGACGAGTTGCTCTACTCCAACATCAAGGGCAAGAACCCATTCAAGGATGTCCGTGTCCGCGAAGCCTTCTACAAGGCAATCGACATCGAACTGATCAAGAACCGCGTGATGCGCGGATTGTCGACGCCGTCGGCGCTGATGGTCGCGCCGCAATTGTTCGCGCTGTCGAAGGATCTCACCCGTCCGAAATTCGATCCCGACGGCGCCAAGAAGCTCCTGACCGCAGCCGGCTATCCTGACGGCTTCGAAGTCACCATGGATTGCCCGAACGACCGCTATGTCAACGACGCCGCGATCTGTCAGGCTGTGGTCGGCATGCTCGCCCGCATCGGCGTGAAGGTGAACCTGCTGGCGCAGCCGAAAGCTCAGTATTTTGCAAAAATTCTGAAGCCCGGCGGCTACCAGACCTCGTTCTACATGCTGGGATGGACGCCCGGCACGCTCGACTCGCACAACGTGATGTATGACATCATGGGCTGCCGCGACGATCCGAAATCGGCACGCGGGGAGACCAATCTCGGCGGCTACTGCAACAAGGAATTCGATGACATCGCCGACAAGGTGCTGCAGGAGACCGACACCGCCAAGCGCGACCAGTTGATCAAGGCCGGCTTCGAGATCGCGATGAAGGACTGGGCCTACATCCCGCTGCATCAGCAGGCGCTGGCCTGGGGCGTCTCGAAGAAATTGAAAGTGGTGCAGCGCCCGGACAACCAGGTGCTGCCCTACTGGATGGTCAAATCGGAATAAAGCTTCGTCACTCCAAGGTCCCGGCAGCCCCGCGCTTCCGGGACCTTTTGCTTAGTGGCGGGAAATCGCCAACGCTTCGGGTGAAGGAAGAGATGCTCGCTTTCACGCTTCGCCGCGCCGTTCAAGCCATCGGGGTAATGATCGCCGTCGGGATCATCGCCTTCGCGATGTTCCGCTTCGCCGGCGACCCCGTCAGCCAGATTGTCTCGATCGACACGCCGGCGGCCGAGCGCGAGGCGGTGCGCAAATCGCTCGGGCTCGATGATCCCGTGCTGATCCAGTTCGCGCGCTATTTCGTCAACGCCGCGCAGTTCAAGTTCGGCGTCTCCTATCAGTTCCGGCAGCCGGTCTCGACGCTGCTCGCCGAGCGGCTGCCGGCGACGCTGGAGCTTGCGATCTGCGCCACGATCTTCGCGATGGTGTTCGGCATCCTTATGGGCGTCTATGCCGCGCTCAGGCGCGACACCCTGCTTGCCAAACTATGCCAGGCGGTCTCGCTGATCGGCATCTCGCTGCCGACCTTCCTGATCGGCATCCTCCTGATCTACCTGTTCGCAGTGACGCTGGGCTGGCTGCCTTCATTCGGCCGCGGCGAAGTGGTGCGGATCGGCTGGTGGACGACCGGCCTGCTCACGGTGTCCGGCCTCAAGGCGCTGATCATGCCCTCGATCACGCTCGGCCTGTTCCAGATGACGCTGATCATGCGGCTGGTGCGCGCGGAGATGCTGGAAGTGCTGCGCACCGACTATATCCGCTTCGCCCGCGCCCGTGGACTGACCACGCGCGCGATCCATTTCGGCCACGCGCTGAAGAACACGCTGGTTCCCGTCATCACCGTAGCCGGCCTGCAGTTTGGCTCGGTTATTGCATTCTCGATCATCACCGAATCCGTGTTCCAGTGGCCGGGCATGGGATTGATGTTCGTGCAGGCGGTGCAAAACGTCGATATCCCGATCATGGCGGCGTATCTTCTGATGGTCTCGCTGATCTTCGTCACCATCAACCTGGTGGTCGACATTCTCTACACCATCGTCGACCCGCGCCTGCGCGCCACCGTTAGCCGACCGGCCTGAGGCAGAAGAATGTCCGACGGCGTTGTTCAGCAACACACCAAAACCGCGCATTCCGGCGTGGGCTGGTTCCGACGCGCCGTCGACAGCGACCTGTTCTATTCCTTCCGCCGCTCGAAGCTGACGATGCTGGCGGCCGCGGTCACCGTGCTGTTCTTCCTGCTCGCGATCCTTGCTTCCGTGCTCGCCGTGCAGAACCCGTTCGACCCGGCGCAGCTCCAATTGATGAACTCACGCATCTCGCCGCTCTGGACCGCCGACGGCCAGAGCCCGTTCTTGCTCGGCACCGACGAACAGGGCCGCGATGTGTTCTCCGCCATTCTCTATGGCTTGAGGATTTCGCTTATCGTCGGCGTGCTCGGCGTCGTCTTCGCCGGCGCAATCGGGATCACGCTCGGGCTGATCGCGGGTTATCTCGGCGGCGCCGTCGACGCCGTGATCATGCGGATCGCCGACGTGCAGCTCACCTTCCCGGCGATCCTGATCGCGCTGATCGTCAACGGCGTCGCCAAATCCGTGTTCGGCAACCGGCTCGATCCGACGAGCATGCTCGCCGTGCTCGTCGTCGCGATCGGCCTAAGCTTCTGGGTGCAATATGCCCGCACCGTGCGCGGCTCGGTCATGGTGGAGAAGAACAAGGATTATGTCGCCGCCGCGCAACTGATCGGCCTGCCCGCGCCCAAGATCATGCTGCGCCACGTGCTGCCCAACACGATGGGCCCGATCCTCGTCATCGCCACCATCAACCTGGCGCTCGCGATCATCACCGAGGCGACGCTGTCATTCTTGGGCTCAGGCATGCCCGACACCATGCCCTCGCTCGGAACGTTGATCCGGATCGGTAACAACTATCTCTTCGCCGGCGAATGGTGGATCGTCGCCTTCCCCGGCATTGCGCTGGCCGGCTTGATCCTCTCGATCAACCTGCTCGGCGACTGGCTGCGCGACGCGCTCAATCCGAAGCTCCGATGACCGTGCCTGTCCTCTCCGTGCGTGACCTGAAGGTGGAGTTCGTCACCCGCCGCGCGACGTTGCGCGCGATCGACGGCGTCTCCTTCGACATCGCCAAGGGCGAGGTGCTGGGCGTGGTCGGCGAATCCGGCGCCGGCAAGTCGGTCACGGGCCTTGCCGTCATCGGCCTGATCGATCCGCCCGGCCGCATCTCCGGCGGCGAGATACATCTCTCGGGCATGCGCATCGATCACTTGCCACCGGAGGAGATCCGGCGCGTGCGGGGCAAGCGCATCGGCATGATCTTCCAGGATCCGCTGACGAGCCTCAACCCGCTCTATCGGATCGGCGACCAGATCGTCGAGACCATCCGCACCCACACCAACCTCTCCGAAAGCGCCGCGCGCAAGCGCGCCGTCGACCTGCTCGCCGAGGCCGGCATCCCCGCGCCGGAAAAACGTGTCGACGGCTATCCGCATGAATTTTCCGGCGGCATGCGCCAGCGCGTGGTGATCGCGCTCGCGATCTGCGCCGAGCCGGAACTGATCATCGCGGATGAGCCGACGACCGCGCTCGACGTTTCCGTGCAGGCGCAGATCATCGCACTGATCAAGCGGCTCGGCCGCGACCATGGCACGGCCGTGATGCTGGTGACCCACGACATGGGTGTGATCGCCGAGACCTGCGATCGCGTCGCGGTGATGTATTCCGGCCGCATCGCCGAGATCGGCCCGGTGCAGGACGTCGTGCGCAACCCACTGCATCCCTACGCCAAGGGCCTGATGGGCGCGATCCCGACGCTTGCCGGCGAGGACAGGCGATTGGTGCAGATTCCCGGCTCCATGCCGCGATTGTCGGCGATTCCGCCGGGCTGCCCGTTCAACCCGCGCTGCGCTTTTGCCTTCGACCGCTGCCGGGTCGAGCGTCCCGAACCGACCCGCCAAGGCGCGCAGGCCGTCGCCTGCCATCTCTACGACCACGCCGCGAAGGAGAGTGCGGCATGACATCGTTCATCGAGGTCAAGAATCTCCGGCGCGTGTTCGACGTGTCAAAGCCGTGGCTCAACCGCGTGCTCGAAGGCGGCCATCTCGAATTCCTCAGGGCGGTCGACGGCGTCACCTTCGATATCCGCAAAGGCGAAACCTTTGCGCTGGTCGGCGAATCCGGCTCCGGCAAGACCACGGTGGCGCGGATGGTGGTCGGGCTGTTGCCGCCGAGCTCGGGCGAGGTCGTGATCGACGGCGTCTCGATGACCGATCCGAGGCAGGCGCAGGCGCGCCAGCGCTTGCGCCGGCGCATCCAGATGATCTTCCAGGATCCCTATGCGAGCCTCAATCCGCGCTTCCGGGTCGATGCCATCGTCTCGGAGCCGATCCGCGCCTTCGACCTGATCCAGGGTGAACGCGACATCCGCGCCCGCGTCGGCGAGTTGCTGTCGCTGGTCGGGCTGCATGCCGATGACGGCCTGAAATACCCGCACGAATTCTCCGGCGGCCAGCGCCAGCGCATTGCGATCGCCCGCGCGCTCGCATCAGAAGCCGAGTTCATCGTCTGCGACGAGCCGACCTCGGCACTCGACGTCTCCGTGCAGGCGCAGATCCTCAACCTGATGCGCGACCTGCAGGACAAGTTCGGCCTCACCTACCTCTTCATCAGCCACAATCTTGCCGTCGTGCGCCACATGGCGAGCCGGATCGGCGTGATGTATCTCGGCCGCATCGTGGAGGTCGCGGAGGGCCGCGCGCTGTTCAATCATCCGCGCATGCCCTACACCAAGATGCTGCTTGGCGCGGTCCCTGATCTCGGCATGAGCGGCCGCCAGCGCATTCCCGTCAAAGGCGAAATCCCGAACCCGATCAATCCGCCGCCGGGATGCGCCTTCAACCCGCGCTGCCCGCTCGCGTTCGATTTATGCCGCCAAAAGGCGCCGGAGCTGATCGACGGCGTCGCCTGCCATGCCGTCAACTCCCCGGCCGAGGCTGCCGCGCCCGCGTGATCACATGGATGCGAGGTAGCCATGCCGGCCGCGCCGTTGGCAGCAGCGTCCGCCTGTGATCAAGTGCGCCCGCACAAAAAACAACTGGTGGCGAGCCATGGGCAACATCAATCCCGATCCGTTCACGACCCGTCCCGAGATCGAAGGCACGTTCGGCGTCGTCACCTCGACGCATTGGATCGCGACCGCGGTCGGTATGGCCACGCTGGAAAAAGGCGGCAACGCCGGCGTCGCCACCGCCTTCACGCTGCAGGTGGTCGAGCCGCACCTGAACGGTCCAGGCGGCGACGTACCGGTCATCGTCCATGACGTGAAGCGCGGCAAGACCGAGGTGATTTGCGGCCAGGGTCCCGCGCCGGCGAAGGCGACGATCGCGCATTATCGCAGCGAAGGGCTGGAGATGGTGCCCGGCACCGGCCTGCTCGCCGCCTGTGTGCCCGGCACGTTCGAGTCCTGGATGCTGCTGCTGCGCGATTACGGCACGCTCAAGCTACGCGACGTGCTCGAGCCCGCGATCGCCTATGCCGGCGAAGGCTTTCCGCTGGTCGAACGCGCCTCCGCCACCATCAAGATCGTGGAGCAATTGTTCCGGAAATACTGGACGACCTCGGCCGAGGTCTATCTGCCCAACAACGAGGTGCCCAAGCCCGGCACGATCTTCACTAACAAGCGCCTTTCGGAAACTTACGCCCGCATCCTGAAAGAAGCGGAAAGCGCCGGCAGCGACCGCGTCGCACAGATCGAGCGCGCGCGCCAGGCGTGGTCGAAGGGCTTTGTCGCCGAGGCGATCGACAAATTCTGCCGCACCCAGGAAGTGATGGACGTCTCCGGCTCGCCGCATCGCGGCGTGCTCTCGGCCGACGACATGGCACGCTGGCAGCCCACGATCGAAGCGCCCCTGACCTACGATTACGCCCGCTACACCGTGTGCAAGGCCGGCGTCTGGAGCCAGGGCCCGGTGATGCTGCAGCAACTCGCTTTGCTGAAGGGTTTTGACCTCGACGGCCTCGATCCCACCAGCGCCGATTTCATCCATCTGCAGATCGAATGCGCCAAGCTCGCTTACGCCGACCGCGAGACATTCTACGGCGATCCGAACTTCACGGATATCCCGATCGAAACGCTGCTCTCGGATGCCTATAACGACGAGCGCCGCAAGCTGATCTCGAAGGACAAGGCTTCGCTCGACTTCATCCCCGGCTCGGTCGAAGGCTTTGGCGCGGTGGTGAAGCTGCGCCGCGCCGAGGGCCATCGCGAGGCGGTCGGTGCGATGGGCGCGGGCGAGCCCACCGTCGGCCGTTTTGGCGAGGTGCGCGGCGACACCGTGCATTTCGACATCATCGACAAGGCCGGCAACATGATCTCGGCGACGCCCTCCGGCGGCTGGCTGCAGTCCTCGCCTGTTATCCCCGAGCTCGGCTTCTGCCTCGGCAGCCGCGCGCAGATGTTCTGGCTCGAGGAGAATCACCCCGCCGCGCTTGCGCCGGGCAAGCGCCCACGCACCACGCTCTCGCCCACCATGGCGCTGCGCGACGGCGAGCCCTATCTGGCCTGGGGCTCGCCGGGCGGCGACCAGCAGGACCAATGGATCACGCAGTTCTTCCTCCGCCACGTCCATGCCAAGCTGAACCTGCAGGAGGCGATCGACGCGCCGGCCTGGCATTCCGAGCATTTCCCGATCTCGTTCTGGCCACGCACCGCGCGCCCGGGCGTGCTCGTCGTCGAAGGTCGCGTGCCCAAGGCGAGCATCGACGAGTTGCAGCGTCGCGGCCACATCGTCGAGGTCGGGCCTGACTGGTCGGAGGGACGGCTGACGGCGGCTTCGCGCGTGGGGCGCAAGCGCCGCGCCGCCGCCAACCCGCGCGGCATGCAGGGCTACGCCGCTGGAAGGTAAGGGGCGCTCACGCCTCACTGCGCGTCATTGCGAGGAGCAAAGCGACGAAGCAATCCATGCCTCCACGAGCGGCGAGATAGATTGCTTCGCTCCGCTCGCAATGACGGGGAGAGAGACGCGCTTTTAGATTACCAGCTCCCGCAGCACGCGGCGGCAATCCATCTCGTATTCGAGATCGACCACCGGCGGCCGGGCAAAATGCCAGGTCAGGCCGGAGCGGGTGGCGCCGCGGCGCACCAGCTCGTCGGCGAGATGCGGATGGAAATCGTGCACGGTGTAGACCTGCGCGCCGGTGGTGTCCCGCCAGGTGAAGCCGAATTCGGCGAGCCGCCGCTCCATCTCGCCCACGGTGAAGCGCACCTTCTCCTGCCAGGCTTCCGGGCTCATGTCGCGATAGCGGACGATGCGCTCGGGATAGCTGCCGGCACCGCCGCGCGCCTCGGCGCCACCGGCGATCACGAAGGACGGTGAGCTCCCCGTGCTCGGGCGCGTGAAGGAGAATGCATAGAATGAGGGCTCGGCGGGCGGATCGATTTCGGGACAGACATTGCTGCGCGCCACCGGATTGGTGGTGCCATCGAACAGCCCCCACTCCGCGAGCGTCTTCACATAATGCTCGTTGAAGGCGCGAAAGCCCTGCTCTGAGACCGCCGCCGGCGAACGTAACTCGCAGGCGCAGAACGAGGTCAACGGCCGTTCCGCCGCCTGGATATGGCTTGCGATCCGCGCAAAGCCTTCGGCAAGCGGCACCAGCCTGTCAAAGCGCACGCGCTCGACTTCAAAGCCCGGATTGGCGGCCGCGCCGCTCGAATACTGGAACACGGCTGGAATGAAACGATAATTGCCGGGCGCGAAATCGCTCACCATGTCTGTTTCCCCGAATCTTGTCGTTCTAGTTGCATTGACTGTAGCCCGGATGGAGCGAAGCGAAATCCGGGGATCACGCGATGCATCCGATCGAGTCCCGGATTGCGCTTCGCTCCATCCGGGCTACCTCATCATGCTTTCCGGAAAACCAAAAGGGCGACAACGGTAGGACCGTCGCCGCCCTTTCGCTGAGACTTTGGGGCCAAGAAGTCTCAGGTAGGCTTGAGCGCTCCGCCATCGCCGAGCTCGTAGTCGGCGATCTGCTTGTTGCGCTCCGAAGTCGCTTTCGCCCGGTGATCGGTGGCGATCGTCACGTAGACCGCGGGCAGCACGAACAGCGTGAACAGCGTGCCGATCAGCATGCCCGCAACCACGACCAGGCCGATCGAGAACCGGCTGGCAGCGCCAGCGCCCGATGCGGTCAAGAGCGGGATCAGGCCGGTGACCATCGCCGCCGTCGTCATCAGGATCGGACGCAAGCGGATGCGGGCTGACATCTCGATGGCCGAGCGGCGGTCAAGCCCCTCGTTGAGCTGCAGCTCGTTGGCGAACTCCACCATCAGGATCCCGTGCTTGGTGATGAGGCCGACCAGCGTCAGCAACCCAACCTGGGTGTAGATGTTCATGGTCGCCACGCCGAAGAACAGCGGGATCAGGGCGCCGACGATCGCCATGGGCACCGAGACCATGATGACCAGCGGGTCGCGCAAGCTCTCGAACTGCGCCGCCAGCACCAGGAAGATGATGATCACGGCGAACGCGAAGGTGATGACGAGCTGGTTGCCCTCCTGCACATATTGCCGCGAGTCCGCCAGATAGTCATGGCCGAAGCCGGCCGGCAGCTTCTTCGCCTCGCCTTCGAGGAACTCGACCGCCTGGCCAACCGTCACGCCCGGCATCGGCACCGCTGAGAACGTCGCCGAGTTGAGCTGGTTGTAGTGCGTCAGCGCGTTCGGATCGGTGCCCGTCTCGATCGAGACGACGGTCGAGATCGGCACCAACTGCCCGGTGTTGGTCGGCACGTAGTAACCACCGAGCGCCTCCGGCGACAGGCGGACGGCACGCGGCACCTGCGGGATCACCTGGTAGGAACGTCCCTCCAGGTTGAAGCGGTTGACATAGTTGCCGCCGAGCAGCGTGGCCAGCGTGGCGCCAACCTGCTGCATGTTGATGCCGAGGTCGCTTGCCTTGGAGCGGTCGACGCGGACGCGCACCACCGGCTGGTTGAAATCGAGATCGCTGTCGCTGACGATGAACATGCCGCTCTTGCGCGCGGCGGCCTTCAATTTCTCCATCTGCTCATAGATGGCCTGGAAGCTGACGGTCGAATTGATCACCATCTGCACCGGCAGGCCGCCCGGACCACCTGGCAACGGCGGCAGGTTGAAGGCGAAGGCGTTGACGCCTTCGATCTTTGACAGTTCCGCCTGCACCAGCGGCTTCAACGCAATGGCCGAACGCTTGCGCTCATCCCACGGGGTGAGCAGCATGCCGGCGATGCCGCTTTGCGCACTCGGCGTGCCGTTCAGAATAAAGCGCAGATCCGTCTCCGGAAACTTCTGGAACACCTTGTCCATCTTCTCGCCGTAGAAGTCGACGTAGTCGATGTTGGCGTATTTCGGCGCCTTGGTCAGCGCGAACACGATGCCCTGGTCCTCTTCGGGCGCCAGCTCCTTCATCGTGTGCATGTAGAGGAAGCCGACGAGGCCGAGCATGGTCAGCGCGAACAAGCCGGTGATCGGCCGGTAGTCGAGCGAGCGGTCGAGCTTGCGGCCGTACCAGCGCGTCAATGAACCGAACACGCGGTTGACCGCCCGCGCGAAACGTCCTTCCTCGGTGTTCTTCAGGAGCACCGAGCACATCATCGGCGACAGCGTCAGCGCGATCACGCCCGACACGATCACCGAGCCCGCCAGCGTGAAGGCGAATTCGCGGAACAGCGCACCGGTGAGACCGCCAAGGAAGCCGATCGGCGCGTACACCGCGGCGAGCGTGATGGTCATGGAGATGACCGGACCCACGATCTCGCGCGCGCCGATCAATGAGGCTTGTACCGGCGTCTTGCCCTCCTCAAGATGGCGGTGGATGTTCTCCACCACCACGATGGCATCGTCGACCACGAGACCGATCGCGAGCACCATCGCAAGCAGGGTCAGGAGGTTGATGCTGAAGCCCATGACCAGCATCAGGCTGCAGACACCGATCAGCGACAACGGGATCGTGACCACGGGGATGATGACCGACCGGATCGAGGCCAGGAACAGGAAGATCACCACGATAACGATCACGACGGCTTCGCCGAGCGTCTTCTCCACCTCGTCGATCGACGATTGAATGAACTTGGTGGAATCGTAGGCCACCTTCATCTTCAACGACGGCGGCAGGTTGCGCTCGAGTTCCGGGAACAGGGCGCGGACGCCCTTCACAAGGGTCAGCGGGTTACCTTGCGGGGTCGCGTTGATGCCGATGAAGATCGCATGCTCGCTATTGAACGCGACGCTCGCGTCCGTGCTTTGCGCGGCAAGCTCGACTTGCGCGATATCCTCCATCCGGACGAAACCGCCCTCCCTCGACTTCACGATCATGCGCTTGAACTCATCGATGTTGCGCAGGTCGGTGTTGGTCGAGACGTTGGAGACGATGTAGTAGCCCTTGGACTGGCCGGCGGCAGCCTGGAAGTTGTTGGATGCAATCGCCTGCGCAACATCCGTGGGCGACACGCCGCGCCCCGCCATCTTGATCGGGTCGAGCCACAATCGCATCGCAAAAGTCTGGCCACCGAGGATGTCGGCGGAAGCCACGCCGTCAACCGTCGACAGCAACGGCTGGACCACGCGCGTGAGGTAATCGGAGATCGCCGATCCTGACAGCTCCTCGCTGGAGAAGCCGAGATACATCACGGCCGTGGTCTGGCCGGTGGTCTTGGTGACGACCGGATCGTTTGATTCCCTCGGGATCAGGTATTTGACCGAGTTGACCTTGGCGAGCACCTCGGTGAGCGCCTGGTTCGGCTCGAAGTTCAGCTTGATGTAAACCTGGATCGTGGAGGTGCCGAGCACCGAGGACGAGGTGATGTAGTCGACGCCTTCGGCCGAGGCGACCGCCTGCTCGATCGGCGTCGTGATGAAGCCCTGGATCAGGTCGGCCGACGCACCGGGATAGCTGGTGGTGACGTTGACCACGGTGTTCGACAGTTTCGGATATTGCCGGATCGGGAGCACGGTCGCAGCCCGCAAGCCGATCAGGAGGATCAGCAGGCTGACGACGACCGACAGGACCGGCCGCTTGATGAAGATGTCGGTGAAGGA
This sequence comes from Bradyrhizobium sp. 31Argb, assembly GCF_043638955.1. Classification (NCBI taxonomy): domain Bacteria; kingdom Pseudomonadati; phylum Pseudomonadota; class Alphaproteobacteria; order Hyphomicrobiales; family Nitrobacteraceae; genus Bradyrhizobium; species Bradyrhizobium sp. 31Argb. The sequence goes on from NZ_JBEGDB010000008.1 coordinate 41,440, forward strand.
CATTTACGGGGTCCTGCTTCTCAGTAGCGCGGCGGTTCGGCCGGGATCGGCGGCGTCGGCTCGGTGGAGATCGCAACCGCAGCGCCTGACTGCAGCTTGATCTGACCGAGCGCTACGATACGGTCGCCCGCCTTCAGGCCGCGGACGATTTCGGTGCGGCCGCCAAATCGCTTGCCGGTCTGCACGAAGGTACGCACCGCCGTCAGGCTGGTCTTGCCGTCGTTCTCCTTTTTCTCGGTGATCAGGTAGACCGAGTCACCATAGAGCGAGTAGTCGACCGCGGTTTCCGGAACCGTGATCACCGCCGGCTTGTCAGGCAGCACCACCGTGGTGGTCGCGAACATGCCGGGCTTGAGGATCTTTTCCGGATTGGCGACGGTGGCCTGCACGCGGATGTTGCGGGTGTCGGTCGCGACCTGCGGTTCGATCGTGGTCAGCTTGCCTTCGAAGACGCGATCCGGATAGGCGTCGACCTTGATGCGAACAGTCTGGCCGACCTTGAGCTGGCCGCTGTCCTTTTCCGTCACCGTGAAGTTGTCGTAGAGCATCGACAGATCGGTCAGCGACACGACCTGATTGCCCGCGGTCAGATATTGACCGACCTCGACCCTGCGCACGCCAAGCTCGCCATTGAAGGGGGCGCGGACCAGCTTCTGCGAGATCAGTGCCTCGGTCTTGGCAATGCCGGCCAGAGCCTGGTCATACGCGGCCTGGGTCTGGTCGACCGTGGCCTGCGGCCCGAAATTGCGCGCCGCAAGCTGCTTGGCGCGGTCGAGCGAGAGCTGCGCCACCGTCGCCTGCGCCTTGAAGCTGGCGAGGTCGCCCTGCTCCGGCCCGTCGAACAGTTGAACCAGCGGCGCACCCGCCTTTACCTCGGCGCCCGCGGTGAACAGGATATCCGTGATGCGTCCCGAGACGTCGGAGGTGACGTTGACCTGGTGCACGGCGGCGAGTTCGCCGACCGCGGTCAAAAGGTTCGGCACGACTTCCGATTTCGCCTCGGCCGCATTCACCGTCACCGGCGGCGGCTTCATGTTGGCGAAGAACTCGCCGATCATCTTGGCGCGGAAATAGTTGAACCAGACCAGGCCGCCGACGACGAGCGTCAACGCCAATCCGACGATGATGAACCAGCGCCCCATCCTGACCGGCCGCTTGTGCGGCTTTTTATCGATCGGTTCGCCCTTGATATTGGTTTCGGTCACGATGTTCATGTCATGCACTTTCTGCTGTTACCGATTGTCCCCGGCTCGGTGACGGCTGACGGTTCAAATAAAAGGAAATCGCGGCTTCGGTGAGCCCGATGCCGCGCAGGATGAATTCGCAAATCTGGCGCTCGAGGTCGGGAGCGTCGCCGTAGGTGAGGCACGGCGTCGTCGGCAGCCGCGTCAGCGCCGACATCAGCACGACATGGTGCGCGAACCAGAACAGATTGAGCGGCACGCTGCCGATGCGGGTGGCGTCGCCGGCGGCAACGGCGCGTTCCATCGACGCGGTGAAGGTCGGCTCGATCAGGCTGCCGATCTTGTCGTAAAGAAGCCGCGCGAATTCGCCGTCGTCGAGATGACTGGACGTCATCAGGCGCATCCGCTGCGCGTCCTCCTCGTCCGGCCCCTGTGATACCTCCAGGAAATGCCCGACCATGCCCTTCACGAGTTCGATCAGGGTTGCGGTCGACGGCTCCAGCCCGAGCAGATGCGCAAGATCGGGGTCGGCCTCGCACTCTTCTGCGAGGATTTCGGCGTAAAGCGCCGCCTTGGAGGGGAAGTGCTTGAACAACAGCCCTTCCGAAATGGAAGCGGCGGCCGCCACGCTCTTGGTCGTGGTGCCGGCAAAGCCATGGCGGGCAAAGCATCGCTTGGCGGCGCTCAGAATCAACTGCCGCCGCAAGTCACTTGTCATGCGCAGGGTAGACATGCGCGTGAGTAATCACTCACCTTAAAGAATGTCAAGAATTTACGGCAGTGCAAAAACAGAACTTAAGGTTGGGCCATGCCCCAACCTCCCGATAAGGTCTTGTACCGTCAGGAGGATAACGTGATGTCACACTTGACAAAAATCGGCAAGCACGCGGCCGACGGACGCGGGAACTCTACACCTCCCACGGAGAGGGGCGAGTCGCAAGCAATTTGGATGAGTGCCGTAGCCCGGGTGGAGCGCCAGCGTAACCCGGGGCCGCTCTCAACGTTGACTCAGGGATCCCGGGTTGCGCTGCGCTCCACCCGGGCTACAAAACTCCCTAGATCGGCTGGTAGCCCAGCGAGCCGCGCAGGCGGTTGACGATGGAGGTGCCGTCGCGGTTCGACAGCACCCGCTCCAGATTGGCGCCGTCGATCTTCACATTGGCGAAGCGCGGACCGCGGCTCGCTTCCTTGAGCGACAGTGCGAACGCTTCGACCTCGGCCATGGTGGTGATCGCACGGCTGTCGGCGATGCCGCAGGCCTTGGCGACACCGACCAGGTCGACCGAAGCGGCAGTATGGCTGACCTGTCCGCCGGTCTCGCCATAGGCCTCGTTGTCGAGCACGACGATGGAGAGGTTGGCGGGCTTCTGCGCGCCGACGGTGGCGATGCTCCCGAGCCCCATCAGCATCTCGCCGTCGCCGGTGATGACGATCACCGGCAGCTCGGGTTGCGCCAGCGCGAGCCCGAGCCCGATCATGACCGCACCGCCCATGGCGCCCCAGAGATAGAAATTGCGGTCATCATCGCCGGCGGCGGCGATGTCATAGGTCGAGGCACCGAGGCCGCCGACCGCGATCGCGCCGTTACGGTCCTTCAGCAGGTGAGAGACGACCGCGCGGCGGTCCAGGAGATTGGCCTTGCTCATTTCACGAACACCTTTGCCCCGATCAGCCGCTGCGACAGCAGCACGGCGGTCGGCGTCGACGCGTTATAGGCCTGCGCTGCGCCGGCCTCGACGACCTCGCGCACTTCCTCAGGATGCGTCGCCCGCAATACCTTGACGCCGCAGAGCTCGAATGCGGCTTGCGTGTTCGACCCCATCGGCACCTGCCACGGATTGAACTCGCCCCATTCCCCGCGCATCGTCACCAGCGTCAGGAACGGAAAGCGGAAGATCTGCGTCAGCGACAGCATGTTGATGCAATTGCCGACGCCGCTCGACTGCATCAGCAGCACGCCGCGCTGGCCGCCGGCCCAGGCGCCGAGCAAGCAGTGCTATGCCCTCCTCCTCCGTCGTCAGCGGAATGCCGCGCATCGTGGAGGAGCCGAGCACGCGGTCGATCAGTTGCGAATGCCCGGCGTCAGGCACGTAAGGCACCTGGCGGACATCGAAGCGCTGCAATGTCGAGAAAATCTCTTCCGGCCAGGCGGGCTGGCTGTCGGAGGCAGTTTCAGTGCGGGCGTGCATGGGCGTTTCCGAAGGGATAAGCGAGACAGGCCAACTGTAAAGCGGGCGGCACTTTCCGGAAGAACAAAAACGGCATATCAGTTCTCAAAAAGAGTATGGCACCATGACCGGAAACGCACGAGAGCTGGCTGAGAGTTTCGACCTCGAACGGTTGACGCCGGAATTCTATGCCAACCCCTATCCGACCTATCGTGCACTGCGGGATAACGCGCCGGTCAAGCGCCTGCCGAACGGCTCCTATTTCCTGACCCGCTACGACGACCTCGTCACCGCCTACAAGAGCACGAAAGCGTTCTCCTCCGACAAGAAGAAGGAGTTTTCGCCGAAATACGGCAACTCCTTCCTCTACGAGCATCACACCACGAGCCTCGTCTTCAACGACCCGCCGGCGCACACCCGCGTGCGGCGGCTGATCATGGGCGCGCTCTCGCCGCGCGCGATCGCCGCGATGGAGCCCGATCTGATCCGCCTGGTCGACGGGCTGCTCGATGCGATCGCCACCAAAGACAAGGTCGAGCTGATCGAGGATTTCGCTTCCGCGATCCCGGTTGAGGTGATCGGCAATCTGCTCGACGTGCCCCACGACGAGCGCGGTCCCTTGCGCGACTGGTCGCTCGCAATCCTGGGCGCGCTCGAGCCGGTGATCTCATCAGAGCAATTTGCGCGCGGCAACAAGGCGGTGAAGGATTTCCTCGCCTATCTGGAGACGCTGGTCGAGCGGCGCCGCGCCAAGCCGGGCAATCCCGAACGCGACGTGCTGACGCGGCTGATCCAAGGCGAAAATAATGGCGAAGATAATGGCGAGCGGCTGACCGAAAAGGAACTGCTGCACAATTGCATCTTCCTGCTCAACGCTGGCCACGAGACCACGACCAATCTGATCGGCAACGGCCTGGTGACGCTGCTGCATTACCCTGCGGAAAAGCAGCGGCTGATCTCGCAGCCCGAGCTGATCAAGACCGCGGTCGAGGAGATGCTGCGCTATGAGAGCTCGAACCAGCTCGGCAACCGCATGATCGTGGAAGAAGTCGAGCTCAGCGGCATCAAGATGCCCGCGGGCACGCCGGTGACGCTCTGCATCGGCGCCGCCAACCGCGATCCCGCGCAATTTCCGGACCCCGAGCGCTTTGACATCGCGCGTACCCCGAACCGCCACCTCGCCTTCGGCACCGGCGCCCATCAATGCGCAGGGATGGCGCTAGCGCGACTCGAAGGCGCCACCGCGATCTCGCGTTTCCTCGCCCGCTTCCCGAATTACACGCTTGCCGGCGAGCCAACACGCGGTGGCCGCGTGAGATTCCGCGGATTTTTGACCGTGCCGTGCGAGGTGAATTTGTAGGGTGGGCAAAGCGAAGCGTGCCCACCATGACGAGCGGAATGTTGATGGTGGGCACGCTTCGCTTTGCCCACCCTACCAATCAGACCACCGATCGGTGCCTTTCGATGCAGGTCCGCAACACCTCATCCATCGGCCGGCTCCACCAATCGTTGGAAAAGATCTCGATCTCCGAATAGCCCGCATACCCTTGCGCTTCCACCGCCGCGCGAACCGATTTGATATCGATCACGCCGTCGCCCATCATGCCGCGGTCGTTGAGGATGTCCTTGGTCGGCACCAGCCAGTCGCAGACGTGAAACGCCAGCAACCGCTCCTTGCCCGCGCGTGCGATCTGGCCCATCAACTCCGGGTCCCACCAGATGTGATAGACATCGAGCGCGACGCCCAGCATGCCGCTGCGCTGCGGGTCCAGCGCATCGCAGATGTCGAGCGCCTGCTTGGTCGTGTTCACACAGGCGCGGTCGCCGGCATAGGCCGGATGCAATGGCTCGATCGCGAGCGGCAGCTTTGCCCCTCTTGCATATTCCAGCATCTCGGCGATGCCGTCATGCACCTGCGTGCGCGCTGCCACGATGTCCTTTGAGGCCGCGCTACCCGGCCGCGAATATTGCGGCAGGCCGCCGACCACAAGCACGATGCAGGAGGCGCCGAGCGCGGCGGCCTCGTCGACCGCGCGGCGGTTGTCGTCGCGCGCCTCAACCTGACGCGCAGCGTCCGCGACGAACATGCCGCCGCGGCAATAGCCTGACAATTCGAGCCCGGCGTCGCGCACCGCGCGCACGGCACGCTCGAGGCCAACGCCTGCGACCTGGTCGCGCCAGGGATCGATGGCGCGGATGCCGTGGCGCGCACAGGCCTCGATGATCTCGACCAGATTGCCCTGCTTGCGGACCGTCGCCGTGTTCAGCGACAGCCAGCGGTGATCGGAAGAAAAATCGCGCATCAGGACTCGATACCGCGCGTTGCCAGCACCGTCTTCATCCGCCGTGTCGCCAATTCCGGATTGGCGAGCAGGCCGGCCGCGTCGGCGAGGCGGAACAGTTCGGCGAGATGCAGCGTCGAGCGCGCGCTCTCCTGTCCGCCGACCATGGTGAAGTGATCCTGGTGCCCGTTGAGATAGGCCATGAACACGATGCCGGTCTTGTAGAAGCGCGTCGGCGCCTTGAAGATGTGACGCGACAGCGGCACCGTCGGCCCCAGCACGTCGTGGAAGCCTGCCTCGTCGCCCGCGGCCAATCGCGACAGCGCGTAGGATGCCGCCGGCGCGATCGCATCGAAGATGCCGAGCAGCGCGTGAGAGAAGCCCTGCTCGTCGCCGGCGATCAGGTCAGCATAGTTGAAGTCGTCGCCGGTATACATCTTGACGCGCGGATCGAGCCGCCGGCGCATGTCGATCTCGCGCTGCTTGTCGAGCAGCGACACCTTGACGCCATCAACCTTCGCCGCATGGCCGTTGATGATGGCAACCGCCGTGTCCATCGCCTTGTCGAGGTCAGCAGTGCCCCAATAGCCCGCCAACGCCGGATCGAACATGTCGCCGAGCCAGTGGATGATCACGGGCTCGCGGACCTGCGACAGCACGCAGTCATAGACTTTGGCGTAGTCGTCCGCGCTCCGCCCGAGCTTTGCCAACGCCCGCGAGCACATCAGGATGATGCGGCCGCCGACCTTCTCGATCGCGGCGATCTGCTCCTCATAAGCGCGGATCACGTCGTCCAGCGTCTTGGCGTGCTCCACCGCGAGGTGGTCGGTGCCGGCGCCGGAAAACACCAGCGCATTGCCCTTCGCCTTGGCCGCGTTCACCGACCGCCGGATCAATTCGAGCGAGGTAGTCCAGTCGAGCCCCATGCCGCGCTGCGCGGTGTCCATCGCCTCCGCGACGCCCAGTCCCAGATCCCAGACATGTTCGCGGAACGCGATCGTCCTGTCCCAGTCGACCGCGGCAGTCAGCCACGGATCGACATCGGCGCGTGGGTCGGCCACGACATGCGCCGCCGAGAACGCGACGCGATTCAGCGTACCCTGGAGCTTGGCGGGAAACGTCCGCGAGGCCGCGAGACGATAGGTCTCGAGGCCGCCGCCCGCGGTCGGCAGTTTCAGGGAGAGCGAAGACATCGGCGGGACGAGCTTGTTCATGATCCTGTCCTCACAGCCTGATCCGTTCGACGTCGATCCAGCGCCGCTCCTTCCAGCTCTTGAGCGCGCATTCGGCAAGCTGCACGCCCTTGGCGCCTTCGAGCAGCGTGTATTTGTAGGGAGCGTCCTCGCAGACGTGGCGGATGAACATCTCCCACTGCTCCTTGAAGCCGTTGTCGTAGACGGCATTCTCAGGCAGCTTCTGCCAGTCGGCATAGAAATCGTGCAGCCGCTTCTCGTCCGGATTCCACACCGGCCGCGGCGTCGCCTGCCGCGCCTGGATCACGCAGTCGGTGAGCCCCGCCACCGCCGAGCCGTGGGTGCCGTCGACCTGGAAGGTGACGAGATCGTCGCGATAGACGCGTGTCACCCAGCTCATGTTGATATGCGCGATCGCGCCGCCCTTGAGCTGGAAGGTCGCATAGGCGGAGTCGTCTGCCGTGGCTTTGTAGGCCTTGCCCTTCTCGTCATAGCGCTCGGGGATATCGGTCGTGCCGAGGCAGGAGATGCTCTGCACCTCGCCGAAGAGGTTGTCGAGCACGTAGCGCCAGTGGCAGACCATGTCGAGGATGATGCCGCCGCCGTCCTCAGTGCGGTAATTCCAGGACGGCCGCTGCGCTTCCTGCCAGCCGCCCTCGAACACCCAGTAGCCAAACTCGCCACGCACCGAGAGCATGCGGCCGAAGAAGCCGGAGTCGCGCAGGAAGGCGAGCTTCTTCAGGCCGGGAAGGAACAGCTTGTCCTGCACCGTGCCGTGCTTGAGGCCCTTGGCGTTGGCGAGCTTCACCACCGCGACCGCCTCTTCCAGATTGGTCGCGATCGGCTTCTCGCAATAGACATGCTTGCCGGCGTTGATCGCCTTGGTCAGCAGCGAGGGCCGCGCCTGCGTGGTCGCGGCATCGAAGAACACGGTGTCATTGGGATCAGCCAGCGCCTTGTCGAGGTCGGTGGTGACGCGCGCGATCTCGAAACGCTTGGCCAGCGCGCCGACTTTCTCGGCATCGCGGCCGACCAGGATCGGATCCGGCATGATGCGGTCGCCATTCGCGAGCAGCACACCGCCTTGATTGCGGATCGCGACGATCGAGCGGATCAGATGCTGGTTGAGCCCCATCCGGCCTGTGACGCCGTTCATGATCAGGCCGAGACGTTTGGTGGTCATAGTACTTGCTCCTGCAGAATTCTTGTTGTTGGCGGCGCGAACGGCGATAGGGTGGACCAGTCCGGATGCACTGATGTGGCGAAGCCCGGCGTCGTCAGCGATCCCGTCAACAGATCGCCGTCATGGATGGCGAGGCGGACTTTTCCGCCGTCGCGGACATAGAGATCAGGATGCGCCGAGAGGAATGCCTCCGCCTCGGCAGTGGGCGTCTCGGCAAAGCCATCGACGTAGTGATGCCCGTTGCGCTCGGCATGGGTAACGCCGATCAATGCGCCGAGCGCGAGATCCTGCTGCACCGCGAGCCCCGCCTGGCAGGTCAGGTCCTCGCCCGAGACAAAGAACGCTTCGCCGTCCGCGCTCCATTTGGCCGCGCGCGTCGCGTTGACGATCGACTTGTAGAGGCCCTTGCAGGATTTCGAGGAGATGCCGCGATAGCCCAGCGCCCGCGCCGCCGGGAACGCGTCATAGGAATCATCGGCCTCGTCGATGATGAAGCCGCGCGCCGCCAGCGGGCCCAGCGCCGAGGCCTTCGTGATGTCGCGCGGCATCGGCTGCTCGATATAGAGCAGTTTTGCGGCGATCGGCTGCAATGCGTGATCGCGGTCGAGGCGGTCGACCAGCGTGGCGAGCGCCGCCAGGTCGGCGTATTGCTCGTTGGCGTCGAGCGTGACCTTGTAGTCATGCGGCAGCGTCGCCAGCTCGTTGCCGATCCGGATCAGCCTGGCCGCATCATGTTCGGGATCGCCGTTGAGCTTGAGCTTGAAGTAGCGCGCGCCTGCATTTTCGTTTGCGTCGGCAACGCCGCCCTCGCCTTCGACCTTGTCGTCGAGGCCGACGGTGTGCCGGATCGAGACGCGCGGAAGCCGCTTGCGCCCGGCAAGGAAAGCCGCGATTTCACCGTCCGCGAGATCGGACGACAGCCGCGCATCGATGCCGGCAATGTTCTGCGCCATGCCGTCGAAGAAGTTGACGCCGACGGCGCGGAGCAGCGCATCCAGGATCGCCTTGTCGATTTCCGCCGGTCCATAGGCTGCCGCGAGCGGCGGGATGTCGTCGCGTGCGCACGCCTCGACTTGCGCGCCGATGCAGGCCGCATGCAGGCCGAACGCGGTGTCAAAACCGGATTGCGCGAGATAGAGCTCGCGCGCGATCAAGAGCGAACGCCGGAGCTCCTGCACCGTCTCGTCCGGCGTAAGCTGCGGCCGCTTGTCGAACCATTTCGGCACCAGGAATTCGGCACTCGCACCTGGTGCCCGCCCCTTCCCCTCAACGTCGATCTCCACCCGCACGAAAGCCTGCGGAGTCGCATTGACCACGACTGAGCCAAAGCGGAACGGCCGGGCAAAGCTCACCGGACGTTCGAACAGGGCTATATCTCGGACAACGAGACGAGGCGGCATCGAAGCTCAGTCCAGCGAGCCTTGGGTGAAGAAATGCTTGCGGATGCGCTGCACCAGCTCCATGAAGACCGGATCCGACATCGCATCCAGCAAGCGCGGTCGCGGCAGCGGCACATCGTAGATCGCCGCGATCGCACCGGGACGCTCGGTCATCACGAGCACGCGGTCAGCCAGGAACACCGCCTCGGGAATCGAGTGCGTGATCAGGAGCACCGTCTTGCCGGTCTCGCGCTGGATCCGCATCAGCTCGACATTCATGCGCTCGCGCGTCATCGCGTCCAGCGCGCCGAACGGCTCGTCCATCAGCATGATCTTCGGGTCATGCACCAGAGCGCGGCAGATCGAAGCGCGCTGCTGCATGCCGCCGGAGAGCTGCCACGGCAGCTTCTTCTCGAAGCCTTCGAGGCCGACCAGCTTCAGAAGCTCTTTCGCCCGCGGCAGATACTTTTCCCGCGGCAGCTTCTTCATGTCGATCGGCAGCATCACATTGGAAAGGATGTTCCGCCACGGGAGCAGCAGCGCGTGCTGGAAGACGATGCCGACATTGCCGTGCGGCTTCGTCACCGGCTCGCCCTCGACCAGGATCTCGCCTGATGTCGGCGGCAGCAGCCCGGAGATCATCTTCAGCAAGGTCGACTTGCCGCAGCCGGATGGGCCGACCACGACGAAGAACTCGCCTTGGTTGATGTGGAAGTCGAGCGGCCGCAGCGACGGCACATCGCCGTCGCGCGAGCGGTAGGTCTTGGAGACTCCGGACAGCTTGATGCCGGATGCCTCGCCGGCGGCACGGTCGGAAACCAGGCGCAGATGCGCGGCCGGTTGATCCATATGGCTCTGTGTCGCCGGCTTCATTGCAGGTGCTTTCACGAGTCGCCTTTCGGCAGATAGTCGTTGGTGTAGAAGGCCTTCGGATTGGCCTTGGCCTTGGCATCGAGGCCGCCATATTCGACCATGAGGTCGACGGAGTCCTTCATGTTCTGGTCGGTGACCTGGAACGGCCGCTTGGTCTTGGTCTCTTCGGTGCGATAGAGCGGGATTGTCAGCTCAAAGCCCTGCGTCAGCGTGTCGATCTTGCCGCCCTTGGGGTTGGCATCGAGGATCGACTGCGCCGCCGCCTTCGGCTCCTTCTCGGCGGCTTCCACCGCCTTGGTCGTCGCCGACATGAAGCGGCGAACGAGATCGGCGTTCGCCTTGACGTAGTCGCTGTTGGCGATGATGCCCGAGGAGACCAGATGGATACCGTAATCGGCGAACTTGATCGGATAGACGTCCTTGCCGGTGGCGTCCTTGATCTTCATCGACTGGTCCATGACGTAGCCGAGCAACATATCAGCCTGACCGTTGATGACCGCGTTCAGCTTGGTCTGGCCGTCGCCGGCAACCGTCTGGAAATCGCTCTCCTTCAGGCCGGTCTTCTTCAGGAACAGCGGCCAGATCTGCGTCATGGAATCCGCCGGCGTGATCGCAACCGTCTTGCCCTTGATGTCCTCGGGTTTCCTGATGTTCTTGTCGATGAATCCCATCGCCGACATCGGGCTGGTCTGTAGGAGCACGCCGGTCGCGATGACGGGCGCGCCCTTCACCGCCGCGCGCATCATCGTGGGAATATCGACATAGCCGAAATTGGCGGTCTTGGCGGCCACCGCCTGCGTGGTCGCGGCCGAGCCGCGGCCTTCCTGGATTTCGAGGTCGATGCCCTCGGCGGCATAGATGCCCTTGGCCTTGCCGTAATAGAACGGCGCGTGCTCGCCATAGACATACCAATTGAGCATCAGCACCACCTTGTCGGCGGCCGATGCCGGAAGCACCGATATCGCCGTCCAGGTCAGCGTCGCCAAGACCACAGCTATCAATCGCATCTTGTTCTCCTCCCTCTCCCCAAAACCTCTTGTTGTTGTCCTTCTGAATAACTCACGAAGCGAAAATAATGTCCTCGCGCTGGCTGACATGCCAGGGAATAACCAGGCGTTCGATGCGGTCGACGATCCAGAACAGGATGACGCCGAGCAGCGCCAGGATCACCAGCGCTGCGAACATCGTCGGCAAGTCAAAGGTTCCAATCGAGCGCTGCATCACGTAGCCGATGCCGGAATTGGAGCCGACGAACTCGCCGACGACGGCGCCGACCACCGCCAGCGTCACTGACACTTTCAACCCCGAAAAGATCGCGGGCATCGCATGCGGCAGGTTGACGGCGCGGAACACCTGGAAACGGCTGCCCTGCATCGCACGCGCGAGATCGACCATATCCGGATCGACCGACTTGAATCCCTGCACGGCCGAGACCACCACCGGAAAGAAGCCGAGCAGGAACGCCGAAATTACCTTCGGAATGATGCCGAACCCGAACCAGACCACGAACAGCGGCGCGATCGCGATCTTCGGCACGGACTGCGAGAACACCAGCAGCGGATAGACATAGCTCTCTACCGTCCTCGATCCCGCGATCAGCATCGCGACGGGAATGCCGAACAGCGCCGACAAGAGGAAGCCGCAGACCGTCGCATAGGTCGTCGGCCACGACTGCCGCAATAGTTCCGGCCAGTCCGTTCGCAGCACGGCGACGACGTCGCCCGGCGACGGGATCTGATAGGCGGGAATTTGGAACAGGCGGATGGCGAGGTCCCAAGCCGCCACGATGAACACCAGGAACAGAAATGGGCGCACCCACGCCGCATTCAGCAGCCTCGACAGGCCACCCGCTTCCTTGCTCTCCGCCACGTTCCGCTTCCCTGCTTGACCGTTTCTCGGATTGGAAATTAACCCGTTGGATAAATACTGTCCAGCCCGATTTCGCGCGGCATTTTGAGCGCATTCGGTCGTCATGGCCGGGCTTGACCCGGGCATCCACGCCTTATGGACTTGGAAAAACGTGGATGGCCGGGTCAAGCCCGGCCATGACGACGCAATGCAACAATTTCGCGCTTCGCTAAACCGCCTGCTGCGCGGTCACCTGCAGCTTCGGCGCCTTGCTCTTCCCGAACGCTGCGATCGACTTCCCCGTCAACGCCGCCAGCACCAGCGCAATCATGTGCTCCAGCCGTTCATCGCGGGCGTCCTTCGACAAGAGATCGCGGCCGAAGATCACGCTCAGCGTCGCGCTGTTGGAGAGATAGAAGAAGGCGAGCGCGGCAATCGAGATGTAGAGCTGCACGGGATCGACCGCGGCACGGAAATCGCCGCTCTTCACGCCGCGTGTCAGCACGGTGCGGATCATCTCGACGAACGGCGAATGCATCGATTTGACCTTGGTCGAACGCTTCAAATGCCGCGCTTTCGCAAGGTTCTCGGTATTCAGCAGCGCCAGGAATTCCGGATTGCGGATGAAATAGTTCCAGGTGAAATCGATCAACCGCGCGATCGCCTCGGGCGGCTCGAGATGCTCGAGATCGAGCCCGCGTTCCTCGGCGCGGATCTTCTCATAGGCGCCTTCGAGCACCTCGAGGTAGAGGTCCTCCTTGTTGCCGACGTGGTAATAGAGCATGCGCTTGTTGGCGCCGGCCTTCTTGGCGATGCTGTCGACGCGCGCGCCGGCGAGCCCATGAGCGGCGAACTCCGCCTTCGCCGCTTCGAGGATGCGCAGCCGCATCCCCTCGGGGTCACGCTGCCACTTCAGAGTTCGCTTTGTCTTGGCCAATCGGATCGCTCAATTTCAGTCGAAGGATTGGATGTAGCACGACCGAGAGCGTTTGAGAATGAATCTCCGTTATGGATACCCGCCTCCGCGGGGAAGACACCGAGAATGATGAGAGAGCCGCGAACTCGAATCTGTCCCCTCACCCTGAGGAGACCGCGCAGCGGTCGTCTAAGGGCGAGGCCACCAGCGGGGCCTGATCCTTCGAGACGCGCGTTCCGCGCTCCTCAGGATGAGGGGTTAGCGCCAGCCAGACGCCGCAAGAATCGTTACTCTACCTTCGGCGGCAACGGCTGCACCAGCAGCGTCGGGACGCTGCAGGTGCCGGTGCGCACGGTCATCACGCGCGTGCCCGGCTTGCGGCCGGTGCGGATTTCCGAGACGTCGACGCCGGCGGCAACGAGCCGCGCATGGGTGGCGTCGATGTCGGTGACGCGCCAGCAGATGCCGCGCAGGCGGTCCGGCGCATCGGCCTCCGTTTTGCCGGGCTTGTGCGCGACCTCGACGATCAAATCGCCGCAGCGGAAGAACATCAGCCGGCCCCAATCTGCGTGCGAACGATCGAGCGCCATGTCGAGGCCGAGGCGGGCGCCATAGAGCGCGGCGGCGCGTTCGGGATCGGCGGTCGCAACCACCACGTGATCCATCGCGGTGATGCCCGCGGGCTGGGTGCGGACCGAAAGCGGGCGCTCCCGCTCCCGCTCGAGGAAGAACATCCGCACGCCGCGCGTCGCATCGGTGGCGGCGCGCGTGCGCTTCCACGATAGCGTCGCGCCGGAGATCTCGTCCTGGCTCTCCACCTCCGAGACCGGCTCCGGCCGCAGCGTCAGCCGCTCCAGCCTCCGATGCATCTTTTCGATGTCGTTGGTGCGGAAGCACAGGCTCGCGAGCCCCTCGCCCTGCGATGCCAGCACCGCGCGGATGCGGCCCGCGTTCTCGCTCTCGCCGCTCGGCGCCATCAATTCCACCGACGTGTTGTCGAGCGTGAACAGCACCCGCGCGGCGCCGTCGCTGACGTTCTTCCACGCTGGCGAGCGCGCGAACAGCGTCTCGTAGGCCGCCGTTGCCGCCTCGATATCTCCGGTGAGGACGACGACATGGTCGAGCGCGGCGATCATGGGAACAGCCCTCGCGTGTTCTTGGCGGCCCGGACTTTCTCCACCCCGATCGCCATCGCCGCGGTGCGATGCGGGATGTTGTCGGCCTTCGCGCGCTTCAGCATCGTCTCGAATGCGCGGTCGAGGATCTGGTATTCACGCCGCATCACCTCCTCCTCTTCCCAGAACAATTGCTGCAGATCCTGCACCCATTCGAAATAGCTGACCACCACGCCGCCGGAATTGCAGAGAATATCGGGAATGAGGAAGATATCATTGCGCTTGTCCAGGACGAGATCAGCCTCCGGCGTGGTCGGACCGTTGGCGCCTTCCGCCAGCACGCGGCACCTGAGCTTGGCGGCGACGCGAGCGTCGATCACGCGCTCCATCGCCGCCGGCACCAAGACGTCGCAGGGCAGCGTCAGCACCTCGGCAGGATCGAAATGCAGTTCGTTGGAGAAGCCGGCGATGCTGCCATGCAGTTGCGCATGGTGCATCAGCGCGGGGATGTCGAGGCCTTTCTCGTCATAGAGCGCGCCGGTGTGGTCGGAGACCGCCGTTATCTTGAGCCCGTAATGATGCAGTTCCAGCGCCGCATAGGAGCCGACATTGCCGAAGCCCTGGACCACGGCGGTGGCGCCGGAGGGATTGATCGCAAGCTCCTTCAGCACCCGCCTCGCGAGATAGGCGACGCCGCGCCCGGTCGCCTCCCGCCGGCCGAGGGTGCCACCGGAGGAGACCGGTTTGCCCGTGACGATCTCGGTCACGGTCTGGCCCTGGTACATCGAATAGGTGTCCATGAACCAGGCCATCACCTGCTCATTGGTACCCATGTCCGGGGCCATCACGTCAGTATGCGGGCCGACGAAGGGAATCATCTCCTGCATGTAGCGACGCGACAGCGATTCCAGTTCGCGCTTGGAGATCTGGGTCACATCGACATTGACGCCGCCCTTGGCGCCGCCATAGGGCAGGCCGACGAGGGCGCATTTCCAGCTCATCCAGATCGCGAGTGCGGCGACCTCGCCGATATCGACGGAGGGCGCAAAGCGGGTGCCGCCTTTGGTCGGGCCCATGGTGAGGTGGTGCTGGACGCGATAGCCCTCGAACACCGCCACCGTGCCGTCGTCGCGGTGGATCGGGCAGGAGACGGTGACCGACCGCTTCGGCATCAATAGCCGCGCGCGCTCGTCCATGGGGATTTCGAGATGGTTGGCGATCACGGTGAACTGGTTCGCCGCCATCTCGAACACCGGCCCGGAATATACAGTCATCGCCCTACCCCCATTGTCTTACAACCAGGAACTTAAGACAGCCGCCGTCCGTTATCGGACGGCATGCTGACAAAACCGGGAACGGTGGTAGTCCCCCGACTTGGCCATCTCAAGCCGCAAAGACGGCATGGTTGCGAATAATTTCAGCGAACGCACATAATATCCGGTGCTAAGCTGAAGCTGCCGCCGGGATCACCCATCACCCCACGACGGAAAACGAATGCAGGCTCTCTTCATCGGACAGACCTATATCGACGTCACCTTCATCACCGACCATCTGCCGACCGGCGACGAGAAACATGTGGCGGACGCCTATGCGGTCTCCTTCGGCGGCAATGCCGTCACTGCGGCATTTTGCTGCGCCAAGCTCGGCATCGTGCCGGACCTGATCGCCACGATGGCCAACGACTGGCTGGGGCGGATGTTCTGGGACATGGCCGCGAAATATGGAATCTCCGTCCATCCGCGCAAGGTCAACTCGTCCTCGCTGTCCTTCATCATGCCGAAGGATGGCAAGCGCGCCATCGTCCGCTGCCGCGACGACGAGCATATCCATCCCTTCCCGCTGTTGAACCTGAAGGGCTGCCGCGCGCTGCATATCGACGGCCACCAGCCGGACGCTGCCATTCATTATGCAAAGCTTTGCCGCGAGGATGGCATCCTGACCTCGCTCGACGGCGGCGGCCTGCGCACCAACACCCATGAGCTGTTGGAATATATCGACGTCGCGATCGTCGCCGAGCGCCTCTGCGAGCAGATGGACCTGACGCCGGAAAAGATGCTCGATTATCTCAAGGGCCGCGGCTGCCGGGTTGGCGGTGTGACGCAGGGTGAGAAGGGCCTGCTATGGTATGACGAGGCCGGCGTGGTTCGCACCATCCCAGCGCTGCCGATCCCGCGCGAGCGCGTGATCGACACTAACGGCGCCGGCGACGTGTTCCACGGCGCCTATATCTATTCCTACCTCGCGCATCCCGGCAAAACCTGGAAGGATCATTTCGAGTTCGCGCGGGCCGCCTCGACCTACAAGATCCAGAAGCTCGGCAACGAGGCGGGACTACCCTCGCTTGCCGACATCGAGGCGGTGAAGCAGGAGTTCCAGGTTGGCGCGTAACGTCAGCGCATAAGGGAGCGCTTGTCAGCATGGGACGTGTTTTTGTCGCCGGCAGCATCAACATGGATGTGGTCGCGACCGCCGAGCGCCACCCGCGCGTCGGCGAAACCGTCGCGGGCAGCGCCGTGCTGTATTTCCCAGGTGGCAAAGGCGCCAACCAGGCTGTCGCCGCCGCCAAGCTCGGCGCGCCAACCACGCTGATCGGCCGGCTGGGTAAGGACGCTTTGGGAGCGCAGTTGCGGACGTTCCTCGCAGCCCAAGGCGTCGACCTCAGCTTCGTCAAGGACACGCCCGAGACGCATACGGGCACCGCGATCATCACCGTTGCGGATGCGGACAACACCATCGTCGTGGTGCCCGGCGCGAATGCGCTGGTCGATGCCGACGATGTCGCGATGCCCGTGCTGGCAAAGGGCGACATTGCGGTGAGCCAGTTCGAAATCCCGCAGGCGACCATCACCGCCTTCTTCAAGAGCGCCCACGCCGCCGGCGCCACCACGATCCTCAATCCGGCACCGGCCAGGGAATTCGATAACGAATTGCTCGACCTCGTCGATATCCTCGTCCTCAACGAGACCGAGCTCGGCCTCCTGACAGGGCGCGAGCTGCGCGACAGCGACGATTACACCCGCTTCATCGATGCAGCCCGTTCACTGGCAGGGAGCGACAAGATCATCTGCGTCACGCTCGGCAAGCGCGGCGTGCTCGCGCTGGCAGAAGGTGAGTCGCTGATGGCACCGGGGCGCGAGGTCAAGGCGATCGACACCACGGGCGCGGGTGATTGCTTCGTCGGCGCACTGGCCTCGCAACTCGCGGGCGGCAGCAACCTTCGTGATGCGCTGGGTTATGCGAACGTCGCAGCATCAATTTGTGTGCAACGAATGGGCGCTGCCCCGTCGATGCCGACGGCGGCAGAGGTAACACGTGTGCTGGATGCGTAGGGTGGGCAAAGGCGTCAGCGCCGTGCCTACCATTTTACGCTCCGCAAGGGATGGTGGGCACGCTGCGCTTTGCCCACCCTACGAATTCACGTCAATGCGCTCTTGAGATCAAAAGACGGGTCGGCCGCCTGCTCCGGCGAGATCGAGCGATTGGCGCCGAGCAATCTCCGGCCGAACATGTGATCGCCGGCGCGGTTGACGGATTCGATGCCGACGAGATGGCCATCGCGGTAACAAAATGCCGAGAACTGCCCCTGCTCGCGGTCGCCGCGCACAACGACGCGATCATAGCCGGTGGTCAGGCCTGCCATCTGCAATTTGTCCGGCCCCTGGTCGCTCCAGAACCATGGCAGCCCATCATAGGCCTTGGCATGGCCCGTGAGCCGCGCGGCGATGCAGCGCGCATGGTCGGTCGCGTTCTGTACCGACTCCAGCCGCAGCGAGCCGCCGAACCGCTCGCTCTTGTAGAGCGCGCAATCGCCGATGGCCGAGATATTCGGATCCGAGGTGAGCAGGTGCTCGTCGACGATGATGCCGGATGCCGCCGGCAAGCCGGCTTCCGCCGCGATCTCGACATTCGGCAATACGCCGACGCCGACCACGACGAGGTCGGCAGGGATATGCCGGCCATCGCTGAGGCTGACGCCGGTCACCCTGGCGCCATCGGCCTCGATGCTCGTGACTTGAACGCCGAGATGGATACGGATACCCGTGGCCGTGTGCCGCGAGTGGAAATAGTCGGAGATTTCCGCCGTCACCGCACGCGCCATGACACGCCCCGCCAGTTCGACCACATCGACCTCGAGGCCTTTCGCGCGCGCGGTCGCGGCGAACTCCAGCCCGATGAAGCCGGCACCGATCACGACGACGCGCAGGCCGGGCTTGAGCAGATGCCGCAGCGCCTCGCTCTCGTCCAGGGTGCGGAGATAGCGCACCGCTTCCAGATTGGCATTGGGGATATCGAGCAGCCGGTTGCGCGCGCCGGTCGCAAGCACCAGGTGACCGTAATCGAGCGGCGCGCCGGAATGGAGCGTGAGCTTTCGCCCGACCCGGTCGATCGAAACGGCACGGTCGGTAATCAACTCGATGCTCTGGTCGAGATAGAATTTTCCTGGTCGGAACATCAGCGTCTCCGGCCCGCCGGTTCCCTTGAGGTAAGCCTTGGACAAGGGGGGCCGCTGGTATGGCAAATGGCCTTCGTCATTGAGGAGCGCGATGCGCTCGGCAAAGCCGTCCTGCCGCAGGGAAGCCGCAAGCTGGAAGCCGGCATGCCCAGCGCCGACGATGATCACCGGTCCTGCCGTCATCGCGACAGTCCGTTTGCAGACGCACAGGAGCAACCCATGCCGTTTCCTCTCTCCGCTGATGTGGCTTGCTCGCCTTGTCCTCGCGGCGCTCGTGTCCGCGTCTCAGACGATGGCGGACGCCATTTGGCCCCATGCTTTGCCGCGACGCAAGAGCGTTTCCAGCGGCGAAACGAAATAAGGCGCCATTTTGGGGCGGCTGGGATTGTCACTCCTCCCCTCGGCGACTTAAATGCCCGAAACGCCCTGACTGGGAGGCCCCTCATGCCGACACCCGACGTTACTACCACCGAACCGGCGCTGCTCAACATCGACGGCGCGATTGCCACGATCACGCTCAACCGGCCGGCGGCCTTCAACGCGATTGATCTGTCAATCGCAAAGAAGCTCGAGCAGTTTGGCGCTGAAGTCGAGGGCAACAACAATATCCGCGTGCTGGTGATCGAAGGCGCAGGCCGCGCTTTCTGCGCCGGCGGCGATCTGCAAACCATTGGCGCGGCTGTTGACGCCAATGATGTCAACTCGGTCGTCGGCGAGCTGCTCAAGCACTATCACACCTTCATTGCGACGCTTCGGCGGATGCCCAAGCTGGTGCTGGCGAGCGTGCACGGTTCGGCGGCGGGCGCCGGCCTGTCGCTTGCCTTTGTTGCCGACCTCTGCATCGCGGCCGAAGACGCCCGCTTCACGCCTGCCTATGCCAAGATCGGCGTCTCGCCCGACGGCGGCGGCACCGTCGGCCTTGCCGCGAGCGTCGGTCCCCGTCGGGCCCTGCAGATCTTCCTGGCCGAGGACGGTTTTTCGGCGGCGCAGGCTTACGATTGGGGCCTCGTCGCGAAGGTCGTTCCGGCGGTCGAGCTGAAAGCCGCGACGCGGGAGTTTGCGCTGAGGCTCGCGCAGAACGCGCCGGCTGGACTTGCCGCGACAAAGGCCCTGATCCACCGCGCGCCAACGACGCCGATCCAGGCGCAACTCGACGCCGAGCGCGATGCCATCATCAACTGCATGCAATCGGACGAATTCCGCATCGCCGTGAAGAAATTCACCAGCAAGTCGAAATAGGTTGGAGTCCTACTCCTTCCCACCAACACGCATGAAATCGAAATCGCAGCCTTCGTCAGCCTGCAGGATGGTTTCGTTGAACAGGTGCGCATAGCCGCGCCTGGCCCAGTCGGGCGTAGCCCGCTGCGGCAGCGCCGCGCGGCGCTTCTGCAGTTCAGCCTCGTCGACCAGAAGATCGATGCGGCGCTTTGCGACGTCGAGCTGGATCATGTCGCCGTTCTTCACGAGCGCGAGCGGACCGCCGACGGCGGATTCAGGCGTGATATGCAGCACGATGGTGCCGAATGCCGTACCGCTCATGCGCGCATCCGAAATCCGCACCATGTCCTTTACACCCGCACGCGCAAGCTTCCTGGGGATCGGCAGATACCCAGCCTCGGGCATTCCGGGCGCGCCCTTGGGCCCGGCGTTGCGCAGCACCAGCACGTCGTCGGCGGTGACATCCAATTCGGGATCATCGACGCGGTGCGTCATATCCTCCACGGATTCGAACACGACCGCGCGCCCGGTATGCTGCAACAGCTTCGGACTGGCCGCTGATTGCTTGATGACCGCACCGCGCGGCGCGAGATTGCCGTGCAGGATCGCCATGGCGCCCTCGGCCTTGATCGGATTCTGGCGCGAGCGGATCGCATCCTGCCCCGGCACCTCCTCGGCCGTCGCGACCACTTCGCGCAGCGTCTGCCCGGTGATGGTCCTCGCATCGAGATCGATGAGATCGCCGAGTTGCGCCATCAGTTTCGGCACGCCGCCGGCGTGGTGGAAATGCTCCATGTAATGCTCGCCCGACGGCTTCAGGTCGACCAGCACCGGCACCTCGCGGCCGAGCTTGTCGAAAGCTTCGAGGTCGATCTTGTATGGCGAGCGATGTGCGATGGCAGTCAGATGGATGAGACCGTTGGTCGAACCGCCGATCGCCTGCATCACGACCTGCGCATTACGGAACGACGCCGGTGTCAGAATCTCGCTCGGCTTCGGCCCCTTGGCCTTTGCCATCGCGGCGGCGACCCTGCCGCTCGCTTCCGCCGAACGGAATCGCTCAGCGTGCGGCGCAGGGATGGTCGCGCTCATCGGCAGCGACAGGCCGAGCGCCTCGGTGACGCAGGCCATGGTGGAGGCGGTGCCCATCACCATGCAGGTGCCGACCGATGGCGCGAGCCGGCCATTGACCGCCTCGATCTCGTTGTCGTCGATCTCGCCGGCGCGATATTTGCTCCACAGCCGCCGGCAATCGGTGCAGGCGCCGAGCACTTCGCCCTTGTGATGGCCGACCACCATCGGCCCGACGGGAATGACGACCGTCGGCAGATCGGCGCTGACGGCGGCCATGATCTGCGCTGGCAGCGTCTTGTCGCAGCCGCCGATGACAACGACCGCATCCATCGGCTGGGCGCGGATCATCTCCTCCGTATCCATCGCCATCAGATTGCGCAGATACATCGAGGTCGGATGCGCAAAGCTTTCCGCGATCGAGATCGTCGGGAACACGAACGGCATCGCGCCTGACAGCATCACGCCGCGCTTCACCGCCTCGAGGATTTGCGGGACGTTACCGTGGCAGGGATTGTAGTCGCTATAGGTGTTGGTGATGCCGACGATCGGACGGTCGAGCGCGTCGTCCGAATAGCCCATCGCCTTGATAAAGGCCTTGCGCAGGAACAGGGAGAACCCGGCGTCGCCATAGCTCGTCAGCCCCTTGCGCAGTCCTTCAGCCATTTCTTCATCCTTTCGTCTTGTTGCGGGCACTAACGGAGTGCGGCGGCCGTTGTCAACGTCGGATGCCTGAGCGCATCACTTCCAGTCGATGACCCGGCTTTTGTCGCCGTCGAACTCCATGCCGCAGAACGCGCCGCCCTGGTAGAAGTCGCCGACGGGATCGGGCGGCAGTTTGGCCTGCTCAGCCATCGCATGTTCCCGGAAATCTTCCGCGCGGCCGGTCGGGCGGTAGCCGAGATCGTAGGCACGGTGATTGTCCCACCAGGCGCGCTCGTTGTAGGAGGCGCCGTAAAAGATCTCGAAATGGATGCCGGGATGCTCGAGCCCGATGCGGCAGAGCTGCACCAGATCCTCCGGCTTCAGCCAGATCGAGAGCCGGCGATGATCGAGCGGTTTGTCACCAAAATTGCCGATTCGCAGGCAGGTCACCTTCAATCCATGCTTGTCGGCATAGAGCGCGCCGACCGCTTCGCCAAACACCTTGCTGACGCCGTAGCGGCTGTCGGGACGTGCCGTCACATCGGTACCGATGCGGTGATGGCGCGGATAGAAGCCGACCGCGTGGTTCGAGGAAGCGAAGATCACGCGCTTCACACCCTTTTTGCGAGCGGCCTCGAACAGATTGTAGCAGCCGATGATGTTGGACTGGAGGATAGAGTCCCAGGGGCCCTCGACCGAATAGCCGCCGAAATGCAGGATGCCGTCGACGCCTTCGCAGATCGCCTCGACCTGTTCGAGATCGGCGAGATCGGCAGCCTTGAACGTTTCGTTTGCGCCGAGATCGGCCGGCGTCTTGAGATCGCTGAGCACGAGGTCGGGATAGATCGGCGGCAGCAGCTTGCGCAGGCTGGTGCCGATACCGCCGGCCGCGCCGGTCATCAGGATGCGTGGCATTTCGTCCCCCGTTTCTTCCCTCGTTGTTTCAGCCGATTTGCGGTCGGTGTCCGACAATGATAGCAAAATGAGGCGCGAGGAAACATCACAACGAGAACAGCAAATGTCCGATACGTATTCCGCCGGCTGGCGTCCGGCGACGTTCTATCCTGATCCCGCGATCCATGCGCTCGATCCGCGCTTCGAGAAATACTGGCTCAAGCTCTCGGCGGTAGAGCGGCTGGCCACCGGCCTGCGCTGGGCCGAGGGCCCGGTCTGGTTCGGTGACGGGCGTTACCTCCTGTGCAGCGATATCCCGAACCAGCGCATCATCAAGTGGGAAGAGGAGACCGGCGCGGTCAGCAATTTCCGTAAGCCCTCCAACTTCGCCAACGGCAACACCCGCGACCGGCAGGGTCGGCTCGTCACCTGCGAGCACGGCGGCCGCCGCGTGGTGCGCACCGAGTATGACGGATCGATCACGGTGTTGACGGACTCCATCAACGGCAAACGGCTGAACTCGCCCAATGACGTTGTCGTGAAGTCCGACGGCTCGATCTGGTTCACCGATCCCACCTTCGGCTTGCTCGGCGATTACGAAGGCTACAAGGCCGAGTCCGAGATCGATGCCAACGTCTACCGGATCGACGGCGAGACCGGCAAAGCGACCATCGTCGCCGAGGGCGTTTTGGGGCCGAACGGTCTGTGCTTCTCGCCGGATGAAAAGATCCTCTACATCGTGGAATCCCGCGGCGTACCGAACCGCAAGATCCTTGCCTATGACGTCGCGC
Source organism: Bradyrhizobium sp. 31Argb (assembly GCF_043638955.1). Lineage (NCBI taxonomy): Bacteria > Pseudomonadati > Pseudomonadota > Alphaproteobacteria > Hyphomicrobiales > Nitrobacteraceae > Bradyrhizobium > Bradyrhizobium sp. 31Argb. Next base: position 64,653 of record NZ_JBEGDB010000008.1, read on the forward strand.
CCAATGGCGACAAGATTGCCAACAAGCGGGTCTTCGTCGATGCCGGCCCGGGCACGCCCGACGGCATGCGTTGCGACATCGACGGCAACCTCTGGTGCGGCTGGGGCATGGGCGATCCCGAACTCGACGGCGTCGTCATCTTCGCGCCCGACGGCGTCATGATCGGCCGTATCGCCTTGCCGGAGCGCTGCGCCAACCTCTGCTTCGGCGGCTTGAAGCGCAACCGCCTGTTCATGGCCGCCAGCCAGTCGATCTATGCGCTTTACGTCAACACGCAAGGCGCGCTCGGCGGGTAGAAACACGGCGCCGGGGCGAAGGCCCCGGCGCCGCAATAGTGTCGTGAAAGGCTTACGCCGCGTTGAAGCCGGCGACGGCCTTCACCTCGAGATATTCTTCGAGACCGAACTTGCCCCATTCGCGGCCGTTGCCGGACTGCTTGTAGCCGCCGAATGGCGCGGTCCGCTCGTTCGGAACGCCCTGCAGGTTGACATTGCCGGCGCGGATCTGGCGGCCGACCTTGCGCGCGCGCTCCACCGTGCCGGCGGAGACGTAGCCGGCAAGACCATAGGGCGTGTCGTTGGCGATGCGCACCGCGTCTTCCTCGTCCTTGGCGCCGATGATGGTCAGCACCGGCCCGAAAATCTCTTCGCGGGCGATCGTCATCTCATTGGTGACGTCGGCGAAGATGGTCGGACGGACGTAGAAGCCCTTGTTGACGCCCTCGGGCAGGCCCGGGCCGCCAGCGACGAGCGTGGCGCCTTCGTCGATGCCCTTCTTGATCAGCGCCTGGATCTTGTCCCACTGGCCGCGGTTGACGACCGGGCCGATGGTGGTGCCGTCGCCGCGGGGATCGCCGGCCTTGGTCTTGTCGGCGACGCCCTTGGCGATCGCGGCCACTTCCTTCATCTTCGACAGCGGCACGATCATCCGCGACGGCGCGTTGCAGGACTGGCCGGAATTGTTGAACATGTGCATCACGCCGCCAGTCACAGCCTTCACGAGGTCGGCGTCGTCGAGGATGACGTTCGGCGACTTGCCGCCGAGCTCCTGGCTGACGCGCTTCACGGTCGGCGCGGCGCGCTTGGCGACATCGACGCCGGCGCGGGTCGAGCCGGTGAACGAGATCATGTCGATATCCGGGTGCTCGCTCATGGCGGCGCCGACTTCGGGGCCGAGACCGTTGAGCAGGTTGAACACGCCCTTCGGCACGCCGGCTTCATCGAGGATTTCGGCGAAGATCAGCGCCGAGGTCGGCGTGAACTCGGACGGCTTCAGGATCATGGTGCAGCCCGCCGCGAGCGCCGGCGCGACCTTGCAGGCGATCTGGTTCAAGGGCCAGTTCCAGGGCGTGATCATGCCGATGACGCCGACCGGCTCGCGGACGATCACGGCGGTGCCCATGGTCTCCTCGAACTCGTACTTCTTGAGCACTTCTAAGGTGTTCATGAGATGGCCGAGGCCGGCGCCGGCCTGCAGCTTCTCCGCCATCGGCAGCGGGGCGCCCATCTCGTCGGAGACGGCGGCGCCGATCTCCTTCATGCGGCGCTTGTAAACCTCGACGACCTTGGTCAGCAGCGCAACGCGCTCCTCGCGGCTGGTCTGCGAATAGGTCTCGAAGGCGCGCTTGGCGGCAGCCACCGCCTTGTCGACGTCGGCCTTGGAGCCGAGCGCCACTTCGTACATCGCCTCTTCGGTCGCCGGATTGATGACGGGGGTGGACTTCTTGACGACGGGATCGACCCAGGCGCCGTCGATATAGAATTGCAGGCGGTTGACCATCGGAAACCTCTTGTGCGGGGCGTATGGAGAACAGAACGGAAGCGTTCGGCAGGCATCCTTGCACGAAAGCTTGATGAGTTGAACCCGCCATATGCGGTGCGCCGACAGGCGGCGGATACCGGATATAAGATCAGCCCCGCGATGGTGGCAAGACGGCCCGCTGTCGCTCCCTCCCCTCTCCCTCCTCCTGTCTCACACCGCCATTTTGCGGTGCCGCACCGGGGCGCCGACGGTTACCGTTTCGGCGGCGTCGATGATGGCGTTGGCGTCGATGCCGTGGTGGCGGTAGAGGTCGCCGATCGAGCCGGTCTGGCCGAAATGCTCCACGCCCAGCGCCTCGACGCGATGGCCGCGCACGCTGCCGAGCCAGCCGAGCGAAGCCGGATGGCCGTCGAGCACGGTGACGAGACCGCAGTCGCGGTGCAGGGCCGAGAGCAGCTTTTCGACATGGCTGAGATGCTGCACGCCGCGCCGGTCGCGGCGCAAATTCCGCGCCGCGGTCCATCCGGCATGGAGCCGGTCGGCGGAGGTGATCGCAAGCAGGCCGACATCGCGATGGCTCTCGCCGATGAAGCCAACCGCCTCGATCGCCTCCGGCCCGACCGCGCCGGTATAGGCGACCACGATATCGCAGTTCGGCCCCGGCCGCCGCAGCCAATAGGCGCCGTCGGTGATGTCGCGCTGCAGCTCCGGCGTCATGATCCGCTGCGGCTGCTCGATGGTGCGGGTCGACAGCCGCAGATAGACCGAGCCGCCGTCGGCGCCCTCGCGCTGCATGTGCTGGAAGCCGAAAGCCATCATCACCGCGAGTTCGTCGACGAAGGCAGGCTCGAACGCGGCGAGCCCATCCTGGCCGATGCCGATCAGCGGCGTCTTGATCGACTGATGCGCGCCGCCTTCGGGCGCCAGCGTCACGCCTGACGGCGTCGCCGCCACCATGAAGCGCGCATCCTGGTAGCAGGCATAGTTCAGCGCATCGAGGCCGCGCTCGATAAAGGGATCATAGAGCGTGCCAACCGGTAGCAGCCGCTCGCCGTTGATCTGGTGCGACAGCCCGAGCGCCGAGAGCAGGATGAACAGGTTCATCTCGGCGATGCCGAGCTCGAAATGCTGTCCTTTCGGCGAATATTCCCAGGTGTAGGCGGAGGGGATCTTCTCCTGCCGGAACAGATCGTGGTTCTCCGCCTTTGCGAACAGGCCGCGGCGATTGACCCAGGCGCCGAGATTGGTCGACACGGTGACGTCGGGCGACACCGTGACGATGCGCGCGGCGAGCGCGCTGTCGCCGCGCGCGATCTCGTTCAGCACCAGGCCGAAACCCTGCTGCGTCGACATCTGCGCCGACGGCTTGAGGGCGAGCTGCGGCGGCACCTCGATCGCGGGCGCGTCCAGCCGGCGGCGTCCCTCGCGGTTGAATGGCGCCTCGCTGAGGAACGCTTCGAGCGCGGCGGGATCCTGCGACAGGCCTTCGAACTTCTCCCACTCGTGGCCCGGCCGGATGTTCTGGCTGGCGCGCCATTTCTCCATCTGCGCGACCGTCATCAGCCCGGCGTGATTGTCCTTGTGGCCCTGGAACGGCAGGCCGACGCCCTTGATGGTGTAGGCGATGAAGCAGACCGGGCGATCATGGTCGATCGATTCGAACGCCTCGATCATGCTCGCCATGTCATGGCCGCCGAGATTGGACATCAGCGCCAGCAGCTCTTCATCGCTGCGACGGTCGATCAGGGCAGAGACCGGTCCCTGGTCGCCGATGTCGTCCCGCAGATGCTTGCGGAACGCGGCGCCGCCCTGGAAGCAGAGCGCAGCATACATCTGGTTCGGGCAATTATCGATCCAGCGCTTCAACGCCTCCCCGCCCGGCTCGGCGAAAGCCTCGAGCATCAGCTTGCCGTATTTGACGATCACCACGTCCCAGCCGAAGTTGCGGAACATGGTTTCGAACTTGGCCCACAATCCTTCGCGCACGACGGCATCGAGCGACTGCCTGTTGTAGTCGACCACCCACCAGGTGTTGCGCAGGCCGTGCTTCCAGCCCTCCAGCAGCGCCTCGAAGATGTTGCCTTCGTCCATCTCGGCGTCGCCGACCAGCGCGATCATGCGGCCCTCGGGCCGGTCCTTCATCCAGCCATGCGATTTGACGTAGTCCTGCACCAGCGAGGCGAACAGCGTCTGCGCCACGCCGAGCCCGACCGAGCCGGTGGAGAAATCGACGTCGTCGGCATCCTTGGTCCGCGACGGATAGGACTGCGCGCCCTTGTAGCCGCGGAAATTCTCCAGCTTCTCGCGGCTCTGATGCCCGAACAGGTACTGGATCGCATGGAACACCGGGCTCGCATGCGGCTTCACGGCGACGCGATCCTGCGGGCGCAGCACCGAGAAATAGAGCGCCGACATGATGTTGGCGAGCGAGGCTGACGATGCCTGATGGCCGCCGACCTTCAGCCCATCGGCGTTGGGGCGGATATGGTTGGCGTGATGGATCGTCCAGGACGACAGCCAGAGCACTTTCCGCGCCAGCGCGGACAACAGCTCCAGGCGAGCGGGCGCAATTCCCATGACCATGCTCCGGGCGTGATTCAATATGCGCCGATTTTAGCGGGGGAGCCATCGGCAAAAATCTCAAATCCTTGCGACATACCTTCCAGGATTGGGATAAATTCCCACGTCCTGCCTCCAAACTGCGAGTTCATCCCAATGCCAGCGCTAGACGCCATCGACCGCAAGATCCTCAGCCTGCTGCAGACCGACAGCCGCATGACCATGCAGGAACTCGCCGACAAGGTCGGCCTGTCGGTCTCGCCGTGTCACCGCCGCGTGAAGCTTTTGGAGCAGCGCGGCGTGATCACGCGCTATATCGCGACCGTCGACCAGAAGGCGCTGGGACTGCATGTCTCTGTCTTCATCTCGATCAAGCTGGCGCGGCAGAAGGAGGAAGACCTCAACCGCTTCGCGCGCGCGATCTCGAAATGGGACGAGGTTCTGGAATGCTATCTGATGACCGGAAACCGCGACTATCTCCTGCGCGTCGTCGCCGCCGACCTCTCCTCCTATGAGACCTTCCTGAAGAACAAGCTGACGCGGCTCGACGGCATCGCCTCGATCGAGTCGAGCTTTGCATTGAGCCAGGTGAAGTACTCGATCGCGCTGCCGGTGTGAGGCGGAGCTACGATTCCGTAGGATGTCGTCCCCAGCGAAGGCGGGACCCATAATCACAGGGAGATGTTGTGGCGCGAGCCACCACTCTTTCCACCGTCATTGCGAGCGCAGCGAAGCAATCCATTTCTCCGCAAGCGGCACTATGGATTGCTTCGCTGCGCTCGCAATGACGGGGATGGGTTCGGATTCAAATTTCAAACAGCGTGAGGATGTGAGTTCGCGTTCTCGCAGCACGACGTGCCCGAGCTTTGCTTCAGTTTCCGCCCTCGCATCGATCAGAGGGCGCAGGGAAAGCCGGGTGCTGGTTGCACCCGTGGGTCCCGTGCAACAAAAAGCACGGGGGTAGGACCACAGGTTCAACCGAAGCATTCCGGCTTTCCCTGCGCGATGGTGTTACGACTTACTTCGTGCTCTCCCCGGTGACCGGGCTTTTTTGCCACCGTCACTTCACAAGAAGCTTAGCGCCAGCGTCGGGGCGCCAGGACCACACGACTTCGCCGTCCGCGAGTGCCACGCTCGTCAGTCGTGACACTCTCGTCCACCGCATCTCACCGCAACGTTCGTGACGATCGCGACCCGCCCCTCTCTTGGGTGAGACGCGCGGAGTTAAATCACTGATTTGCCCGACGGCGAAAGCGGAATGTTTTTCGCGCGAGGGCTGGACAGACTTTTGCTGATTTGCCCGTCGGGTTGTTATGTCGCACCCAAGGCAACCCACATCGTCATTGCGAGCCAACGGGTCGCAATGACGGCGGTGGTTGAGGCGACGCCCGGCTACCCAATTCAATGTGCTGAGGACACCAATTTACGCGGTGAGGAATTAGCGGCCGCCGCGCGCTCTCACGGCACCATGCTGCTGTGGGCCAATTGCTTCGTGACGGGCCGTTCGCTGTGCGGCGAACCCAAGGCGGTCCAGATCGCGGCGGCGAGCGCCAGCGCGGTCAGGATGTAGGGGGCAGCATTCGGGCTTCTGTTTTTCATTCGTCTCATCCGGCGAGTGGGCGAGCGTGTGCCGAACAGATGTTCGCTGCATGAATACTTTGTCGGTATTAGGACGGCGCCCAAACTTAGCCACTAAAAAGTATTTGATTTGGGGTGACGGAATCGTCCATGCGATCACCCCATGACAGATTCATGACACGGGGACCTTGTGTGACTGCCCAACCGCCAAGACTTCACGAAAACAGCAAACGTCGCAAATCGGCCCAGGAAGCGGTGGCCCGTTCGCTCGAGCGCGAACTGGACTTTCTGGCCGAAGAGCGAAAAGAGCGTGCCCAGATGCTCGGATTGGATCCGACCTTGGTCGCGCCGAATCTCAGCAAGCCGGCTGAGTAGCGGACCGCTAGATCATGATTCGATTAGACGGAATTCGGATCATGATCTCATCTCTTTGTTTGAGCATGATCTTTTCGGAAAACCGGTTTCCAATTTTCCGGATCATGCTCTAGATGTCGGGCAGGCCGATCAACCTGCCCGGCCCACCAGCCGGTTGACGATAGCAAACCGACGGACAACGAGACGGAACCCGCGAATTGCGGGTGGAACGTCGGCGATACAACCACCGGTTCCGCGGTCGCGACGAAGCCGCGCGCCCCGCGTCCGTCAGCCGCCGGATCTTGCGAAGGGAATGCGGCCTTCGGCCAGCGCGAACAATTTGTGCGGATCACGCAGCACGATGCGCTGGCGGCCACCTTCGACGAGGCCCTGCTGCTCCCATGCGCTCAAGATGCGGCTCACCGTATGCAGCGTGGTGCCGGTCATCTCCGCGACGTCCTGGCGGCTGATCGGAAAATCGATCTCGACGCCGGTCTCGATCCTGCGACCGGCCTGCTTCGCGAGGCGAAGCAACGCATGCGCAACGCGCTGCTCGACCTGCTCGCTCGACATCTCGATGACACGGGCCTGCGTATCCTGCAGCCGGCTGCCGACCGTCTGCAGCGCGCTCGCCACGAGGCTCGGGAACTTTGAGGTCAGGCGCGGCCACGCCGCCGATGGCCAGCACAGCGCGATGCTCTCGACCGCGGCGACCGCGGTCGCCGGATAATGCTTCAGCGCCAGCGCCTGCGCCACGCCGAAGATCTCGCCCGGGGAGACGTAGCGGACGACGATCTGCTGTCCCTGCGGGGTGGTCTTCTCCACACGGAGATGGCCGTGCAACAGCACGAAGAACGAATCGGCCTCCGCACCCTGGTGAAAAACCGCGCTGTCCTTCGGATACCGGACGGAGCGCGCTTCCCGCAGTACTTCGTCGAGCTCGGCGGGGCCAAGCCCGGCGAACAGCGCGACATCGGCCACGACCGATCGGTCCACGGGCGGCATGGTGCTCTCTTCGTACGAAACCAGTGGCGCGGAACCTAGAACCGGAGGCCCCGCGAGGCAACTAGGGGCCGAACCGGAGGGCCGTTGCCCACATTCCTCCGGAACGTTGTCCTGACGCAAATCGCGCAGGGTCTCGGAACGCTAAGGCTCAATACACCCACGCCGAGGCGGGAGAGTAGCAACAAGTCAACGAGCGGATGGCAGCCATGTCGATCCCAAGATTGCGCCAGTATCAGGGCCCGGCCGTGCTCTCCTACGGCTTCCGGCCGTTCTTCCTGCTCGGCTCGGCCTATGCCGGCGCGATGATCCTGATCTGGCTGCCGGTGTACGAAGGTCATCTGGCCCTGACCACGGCATTCTCGCCGCGCGACTGGCATGTGCACGAGATGCTGTTCGGCTATGTCAGCGCCGTGATCGGCGGCTTCCTCCTGACCGCCGTGCCGAACTGGACGGGACGACTGCCGCTGCAAGGCAATTCGCTCGCAACGCTGGTCTCGACCTGGATCGCCGGCCGGATCGCGATCTTCCTCTCTGCTTCGATCGGATGGGCGGCCACCGCCGTGATCGATGTCGCGTTCCTCACACTGCTCGCGATGGCGGCGGCGCGCGAGATCGTGGCGGGACGCAAGTGGAGCAACCTCCCGGTCGTGGCGATCGTTTCGCTGCTCTCGCTCGCCAATGTGGCCTTCCACATCGAGGCGCATCTCAACGGGCTCGCCGATTATTCGACGCGGTTTGCGATCGCACTGGTGATCATGCTGGTCACGCTGATCGGCGGCCGCATCGTTCCGAGCTTCACGCGCAACTGGCTCGCACGCCAAACCGCCGGCCAGATGCCGGCGCCGTTCGGCCGCTTCGACAGCATCACGGTCGCGCTCGGCGGCATCGCGCTGCTGGCCTGGGAGGCGATGCCATCGGGCTGGCTTACCGCGGCGCTGCTGTTGCCCGCCGGCGTCTTCCATCTGATCCGGCTGGGCCGCTGGGCCGGATACCGGACCCTGTCCGACCGCCTGGTGCTGATCCTGCATCTGGCCTACGCCTTCATACCGGTGGGCTTCATCCTGACCGGGCTGGCCGCGATCGACCTCGTTCCGGTCGGCGCCGGCATCCACGCCTGGACCGGCGGCGCCATCGGCGGGATGACGCTTGCGGTGATGACCCGCGCCACCCTCGGCCACACCGGCCGCGCGCTGCAGGCTTCCGCAGGCACACAGGTGATCTATGCCGCGATCGTCACTGCCGCGCTCGCGCGCATCTGCGCCTCGCTCGAACCGTCGCATATGATCCCGCTGCTGACGGTGGCCGGTGCTGCCTGGGCGATCGCCTTCATCGGCTTCGTTGCGCTCTACGGCCCCGCATTGTGCTCGCCGCGAAAGGCGTGACGTTTCGACGCGGATTTGCGGTGTTTGAAGAGGTGATCGACTGCAGCCGGAAGGTCCTGCAGCCGTAGCCTATTAGGGGCAATTTCACCAATTCGCATTAATCCTTTCGGAACCATCGGCGGCCGAAGCCGCCGAAAGCTCCAGAACAGGTGTGCGATGCTCGGCAATCTCAGAATTTCCTCCAAGCTGATGATCATGGTCGGGATTTCGGTGCTCGGCATCGTCACTGTGGCCTTTGTCGGCCTGCAGGCGCTGAAGAACAATCTGCTCGAGGATCGCAAGGCCAAGCTGCAGGACCTGGTCCTGCTCGCCAAGCAGACGGTGGAGCAGGACTACCAGGCCGCCAAGAAGGCCGGCCTTTCCGACGCGCAAGCACTCGAACGAAGCAAGACGCTGCTGCGCACGCTGCGCTTCGGCAAGGACGACTATTTCTATGCCCTGGGCAAGCAGGGCCTCGTCGAGTCGCATCCGAATCCGAAGGTCGACGGCAAGAACCTGATGGATACGGCTGACACGGACGGCGTGTTCTACACCCGCCGGCAGGTCGAAATGGCTCCCCTGGGCGGCGGCTTCGTGCAGTACCGCTTTACACGCGTGGCCGGCGGCGAGCCGGTGCCGAAGATCTCCTATGCGACCGAATTCAAACCCTATGGCTGGGCCATTGCCGGTGGCGTCTATCTCGACGACATCGATGCGATCTTCTGGTCGGAGGCGCGCTGGATCGGGTCGATCCTCGCTGTCGCGCTGCTGCTCGTCGCCGGCATGTGCTTCCTGATCGGGCGCAGCATCGTCGGCCCGATCACCGGCATGACCGCCGCCATGCGCAAGATCGCCGACGGCGCGACCGATACCGTGATCCCCGCGCAGGAGCGCCGCGACGAAGTCGGCGCCATGGCGCAGTCGGTGCAGGTGTTCAAGAACAACATGATCGATGCGGCGCGGCTGCGCGGCGAACAGGACGAGATCAAGAAGCAGGCCGAAGCCGAGCGGATCAACCTGCTCGGCAAGATGGCCGACGAATTCGAGAACAGCGTCCGCAGTTCGCTCGATGCGCTGGCGGGCGCCGCGGCCGGTCTGCGCACGACCTCGAACAGCATGTCGGGCGCGGCCTCGGAAGCAAGCCGCCAGGCGACGACGGTTTCCGCCGTCGCCGAACAGGCCTCCGCGAATGTGCAGACCGTGGCCGCGGCGACGGAAGAATTGTCATCCTCGGTCTCCGAGATCGGACGCCAGGTCGCGGAGTCGACCCGCGTCGCCCAGCAGGCGGTGGAAGAGGCCAACCGCACCAATGTGACGGTGCAGGGCCTCTCGGCGGCGGCGCAGAAGATCGGCGACGTGATCAAGCTCATCAGCGATATCGCGAGCCAGACCAATCTGCTGGCGCTGAACGCCACCATCGAGGCGGCGCGCGCCGGCGAGGCCGGGCGCGGCTTTGCCGTGGTGGCGAGCGAAGTCAAATCGCTGGCGAGCCAGACTGCGAAGGCGACCGAGGAGATTTCCGCGCAGGTCGCTGCGATGCAGGGCGCGACGACGGACGCCGTGCAGGCGATCGAAGGCATCGGCGGCACGATCGGCGGGATCAACGAGATCACCACCGTGATCGCGGCGGCGGTCGAGCAGCAGGGTTCGGCCACCAAAGAGATCGCCCGCAACGTGCAGCAAGCCGCGCACGGCACCAGCGCGGTCTCCAGCAATATCGGCGGCGTCACCCGCGCCGCGGGCGAGACTGGCACAGCCGCGGGCAAGGTGCTGGATTCGGCGGAAGAGCTCAACAAGCAGGCGGCGATGCTGCGAAGCAAGGTCGACGGCTTCCTCGCCAATATCCGCGCGGCGTGAGGAATAGAGCAATCGCCGATCAGGTTGAAAGGCAGCCCAGGTGAAGCTGCGCTCCCTCTCCCGCAAGCGGGAGAGGTGAAGATTCAGCCTGATCGGATCATGCTCTAGGCCGTGTGGACTCTTGGGATTCTCAAATCAGATTGAACGTGATTCAAGGCTTTCTTTTAGGAGGAAGCCT
>NZ_JBEGDB010000090.1:0-27833 GCF_043638955.1 Bradyrhizobium sp. 31Argb
CAGCAGCCCCGCAACCTGGCCGTAACCCATCAACCCGCCCTGCCGCCTCAAGCGGCGGGCTCCTGTCCCTGATTATCCTGTCTCACTACAGGGGTGCAGTTCACTGTCAACTGGCGAAGATGTCCCGGGTTACGCTTCGCTTCACCCGGGCTACGACCTACTCCGCCGCGGCGTTCTGGCCGGGACCGCCAACGAAGCCTGCCGGGTCGCCGAAACGCTCGATCATGACCGCCGTCAGATCCTTCGCCTTGCTGGTCACACATGCGCCGGAACGGACGGTGTAACGATCCTGATGCGCAACATGCGGCGGTGCCTCGCCCTGCTGCAGAGCGCGGGCGGCGTCCATCACCAGCTTGCGGAAATGCATGATGCCGAGATCGGTCGGCCCGAGATGCTCGCGGGTGCGGTCGGCAATCGGGCCCTGGCTGTCCTGCACCGCGGCATCCTGCTCTGAGACGCCCTTGATGCCGGTGTAGCTCTTGGTCTTCTGCAGTTTGCGATCGATCAGGTAGTCGTTCGACTTGTTGCGCAGCGGCACATAGTTCTCGTCGATCTCGGCGATCACGCCGTTGCCGCGGTCATAGGCGTCGCGCTCCGCTTGCGTGATCGGACGCTGCGGATTCCAGGCATAGGTGTAGATCCAGCACTTGGTGTCGCTGACCGGCACGAAGCTCTGGCCGAAGATGTTCTCGCCCGGCATCGCGCTCGGCGCGTAAGCGTGAACCGGCATCAGGAACTGGGCGATGCGCCAGTAGATGTTGTCAGTGCCGGTGAGGCGTCCGCCTGCGATCGTCAGCCCGGCGTCATGCGGGTTGATCTTGATCACCGGCCGCGGGTCTTCGGCGATCCAGCGCATGTGCTCGGTCGCCACGCGCAGCAGCGGATTGACGAAATGCTTCTTGATGTCGAGGATCTCGTTCTCGTCCTTCTCGAACGACAGATGCGCGAAGGTGAAATGCGCGGTATCGATCGAGCCTTCCAGCGCCTGCACCCAATTGCAGTCCTGCCACTTCTTGCTGACGTAGCGGTGCGACGGCGGCAGCAGCGCCATCTCCAGCGCCGGTAATTCCGGCACTGAATCAGCCGGGCCCATATAGGCCCAGATCATCTCGCCCCATTCGCGCACCGGATAGGACTTGATGCGGATGTGATCCTTGGCGTTGAGATCGGGATAGGAAGTCGGCATGTCGACGCAGCGGCCGTCGGTGTCGAACTTCCAGCCGTGATAGACGCAGCGGATGCCGCATTCCTCATTGCGGCCGAGCCAGAGATTGGCGCCGCGATGCGGGCAATATTCGATGACGCCAACGACGCCGCGACTATCGCGGAAAGCGAGCAGCTCCTCGCCGAGGACGGTGATCTTCTTCGGCTCGCTGTCAGGCTCTGGCAGCTCCTCCGACAACAGCACCGGCAGCCAAAAGCGGCGCAACAGCTCGCCCATTCCCGTGCCCGGCCCGCTTTCCGTCAAGAACTTGTTGTCTTCCGCGCGAAGCATAGGGCGTCCTCCCGTTCTTGTTTTGGTTGTGGGGAAGCTTGGCGCAAGCGCAAGCGCGGGTCAACGCGCGCTGCATCAACGTGTCACACATATAGATTGTGAGGTTTATAACACACAATTTCCGGTGAAGATGATAGCGATGGTCGCACTGCCATGCCCCGTTCAGGAAAGGATGCTCAGATGGCGACGTCGGAAGCCGAAGTCCAAACCGCTGTTCGTGGCGGATGCGCTCTCTTCAGGCGAATGATCGCAAACCTGGAAATCAGGATCCGCGACGAGCGGCGCAGGCTCGCCGTCCTCGAAGCCAGCTTGAGGAAGGCGGAGTCTCAACCAGGGCCCGAACCGACCCTCATCGAGCAGCTCAAGCAGTCGATCGCAACATTGCAGAGCCAGATCGATGAGGATGAGATGAGCCTTGCCGACATCCGCATCGACTTCGAGATGTTCTGCGCGTGATAGGTAGCGGAACGCCGTCCTGCGTTCACCGTCACACCGGCCGCTCGCCCTTCACTGTGACGCGCGTGCCGGCGCGGGTGTGGGGCCAGTAGTCCCACATCGCGCGGTGCTGGGTGCAGCGATTGTCCCAGAAGGCGATCGCGTTCTCGGTCCAGCGGAAGCGGCACTGGAACAGCGGATTTTCCGCGTGCTGATAGAGATAGGCGAGGATCGCATCGCTCTCGTCGCGGGGAATGTCTACGATGTGGCGGGTGAAGCCGCGATTGACATAGAGCGCCTTCCTTCCCGTCACCGGATGCGTGCGCACCACCGGATGCTCGGCATGGGGATAGCTCGGCCTGTCGGCGACGCCATAATTGGCGTAGAGGCCGCGATAGATCGGCTCGCCGTCATGCAGCGCGGTGAGCCCATCGAGATAGGCCTTCATCCGCTCCGACAGCGCCTCATAGGCCGCATACATATTGGCGAACAGCGTGTCGCCGCCGTGCGGCGGGCACTGCCTGATGTAGAGGATCGAGCCCATCGGCGGCTCGAGATCGCAGGACACGTCCGAATGCCAGCCTTCGCCATTGGCGCGCGGTGAATCCTTGTCGGCGTAGATCTTCATCAGCGCGGGATCCTCGCCCTCATGCGGCGCGGCGGGATGGATGTGCAATTCGCCGAACTTCCGGCCGAAAGCGAGATGGTCCTTTGGCGTGATGCGCTGGTCGCGGAAGAAGATCACGAGGTTCTCGGCAAGCGCGCGATGGATCTCGTCCATCTGGCGATTGGAGCGCGCATCGTCGGAGACGAGCTGCGCGATATCGACACCGGAAATCTCCGCGCCGATGATCGGCGTCAGCTTTTCGACGCCGATGGTCTCATAAGGCTCGCTTTCGTCGGCGAGATGCTTGTAGCGGGGACCTTGCTTGCCGGACAGCGAGCTCATGGGTGTTGCTCCCAATCGTTATTGTTGGGAGCATCGTAGCCCGGATGGAGCGAAGCGCAATCCGGGATCAGTCCGTTAGGGTAGGAGCAGTCCCGGGGTTTCGCTTCGCTCCACCCGGGCTACGATGTTACTCCGCCGCGGTGACGGTGCTCGCTGGCACGCTGCTGCCCTGGCCGTAGCGCTGGTCGATGTAGTCGATCACCAGCGCCTTGAAGTCGGCAGCGATCGCTGGGCCGCGCAGGGTGCGGAACTTCTTGCCGTCGACGAACACCGGCGCGGCCGGCGCTTCGCCGGTGCCCGGCAGCGAGATGCCGATATTGGCGTGCTTGGATTCGCCGGGGCCGTTGACGATGCAGCCCATGACAGCGACGTTGAGCTGCTCGACGCCGGGATACTTCGTCTTCCAGGCCGGCATCTCGTCGCGGATGAAATCCTGGATCGAGCGCGCCAGTTCCTGGAACGTGGTCGAGGTCGTGCGGCCGCAACCCGGGCAGGCCGCGACCAGCGGCACGAAGGTGCGGAAACCCATGGTCTGCAAGAGTTCCTGCGCGACCTGGACCTCCAGCGTGCGGTCGCCGCCGGGCTCAGGCGTCAATGAGATGCGGATGGTGTCGCCGATGCCGTCCTGCAAGAGGATGCCGAGGGCGGCGGAGGAGGCGACGATGCCCTTCGATCCCATGCCGGCCTCGGTGAGGCCGAGATGAATCGCATAGTCCGAGCGACGCGCCAGATCCTGATAGACCGCGATCAGATCCTGCACGGCCGAGACCTTGGCCGACAGGATGATGCGGTCCTTCGGCATGCCGAGCTCTTGCGCGCGGGCCGCCGACAGCAACGCCGACTGCACCATGGCTTCGCGCGTCACCGCGCGGGCATCGCGCGGGTTCGGCGAGGCCGTGTTCTCGTCCATCAGCTTGGTCAGGAGTTCCTGATCGAGCGAACCCCAGTTCGCGCCGATACGGACCGGCTTGTTGTTCTTGTTGGCGATCTCGATGATGTCGGCGAACTGCGAATCGCGCTTGTTCTTGAAGCCGACATTGCCGGGATTGATGCGGTACTTGTCGAGCGCCTCGGCGCAGGCCGGATATTCGGCGAGCAGCTTGTGGCCGATATAGTGGAAGTCACCGATCAGGGGCGTGTCGATGCCGCGCTTGCGTAAGGCATCGCGGATATGCGGAACGGCGGCGGCTGCTTCCTCGCGGTCGACCGTGATGCGCACCATCTCCGAGCCGGCTCGGGAAAGGGCCGCGACCTGCGCCACCGTACCGTCGACATCGGCGGTGTCGGTGTTGGTCATCGACTGCACGACGATCGGGGCGCCCCCGCCGACGGCGACATGGCCGACCATGACCTGGGTTGTCTGATGCCGGGCCTTGGGACCGGCGACATCGCTCAATAGTTCGGGCTTGTTCATGGCATCTCGAATATCAGGTTTTGGTGACATTCACCAAGGGGGCACGAAGGCGGGCTGGCGCTTTATTGGATCACATATTTTCTAACGGAGATTCAAGGAGTTGCGCCTGAAGCGGAGATCGGAGCAAGACGGGCGGTTGTCCGGACGCTGACCGGTATATCGGGGGAGGATTCGGGGGATTAAAGGGCCCGCGAACACGCGAGGACGGCTTTTCATCCCCCGCTGCGCGCCATAGCTTAAAGTAAACACAACCTGCGGGAGGTGCAGATGGCAACGAGGGATGGGCTTATCACCACGGCGGAACTTGCCGATATCCTGCATCAGCCGGATCTTCGCCTGTTCGACTGTACGACCTATCTGGAGCCTGCGCCCGAAGGCAGCGGCGTGCCCTATATTGCGGTGCCAGGGAAAGCGACCTTTGAGGCCGGCCATGTCGCGGGCGCCGATTTTCTCGATCTGCAGGGCGAATTCTCCGATCCGAACACGGAACTGCGGTTCATGATGCCCCACGTCGGGCAGCTCGAAGCCGCATTCGGCCACCACGGGATCGGTCCCGACAGCCGGGTGGTGCTGTATTCGATCGGCACCCCGATGTGGGCGACGCGCTTCTGGTGGATGCTGAAATCGCTGGGCTTCGACGGAGCCTCCGTGCTCGACGGCGGCCTGGACAAGTGGAAGGCGGAAGGCCGCCCGCTCGAGACTGGCCCCGCCAAGGGCTATCCGCCGGCGACGTTTGCAGCCAAACCGCGAACGGGTTTCTTCGTCAGCAAGAACGACGTGCTCGCCACGCGCGGCGACCAGGGCACCGTCACCGTCAATGCGCTGGGTCCGCAATTCCACGCAGGCCTTGAGCCCAGCCGCTACGGCCGGCCAGGCCGTATTCCCGGGAGCGTCAATGTGCCGGCGGCGACGTTGCTCGATCCGGCAACGAAAACGTTCGTTGCGCCGGCGGAGGCCGCAGCAAGATTCGCGAGCCAAGGCATCAGCAACAAGCGCGTGATCGCCTATTGCGGCGGCGGCATTTCCGCCACGGTCGATTTGTTCCAACTCCATCGGCTCGGCTACGACAACCTCACCCTCTATGATGCGTCGATGGGCGAATGGGCCAAGGACGAGACGCTGCCGATCGAGAGGGGATAGGCGCGAAGCGCAAGTTCTCTCCGCGTCATTGCGAGCGAAGCGAAGCAATCCATGGCGCCGCCTGCGGAAGCATGAATTGCTTCGCTGTGCTCGCAATGACGCGGAAAGTCTACCACAACACGCACCTGTCATTCCGGGGCGATGCGAAGCATCGAGCCCGGAATCCATTTATCCACTCGCGCGTGCGGCCCGATGGATTCCGGGCTCGCGACTTCGTCGCGCCCCGGAATGACAGTGATGGTTCACGCCGGCACGTTGGGATCCGGCGTCACTTTCGGATCGGGCTTGTTGACGAGATAGAGGCCGACGATCACCAAGAGCGCCGCGACGCCGAAAACGGGCGTCAGCGTGTCGTGCATGATGATGTAGGCAGCGACGACGCCGAACAGCGGCGTGATGAAGGTGAAGGCCGACAGTTTGCTGGCGGAATACATCTTCACCATCGCAAACCAGATCACAAAGGTGCAGCCGACCACCCAGATCGCCTGGTACGTCATCAAGGCAAGCGACAGCGGGCTCGGAAAATGGGTGACGGTTTCGCCCGCAAGCCACGAGGCGATACCCAGGATCGGAATCGACAGGGCGACCTGGTAGCCGAGCGCCTTTTCCGGCGCGGCCTTGCGCAGCGCCGTTCCCTTGGCGACCAGCGTCGTGGCCGCCCATAGTGCGCCGCCGCCGACCACCATCAGGTCGCCAAGCAATATTTTGGCGTCGACATCAGGCTGCGGCACGCCGATCGCGAGCGCGACGCCGGCAAAACTCAAGGCGAGCCCGCTCCACTGCAAAGCGGAGAGCCGCTCGCCGAGGAACTGATAGGAGCCGAGCGCGACGAAGAACGGTGCCGTATAAAGGAAGACCGACGCGCGCGAGGCTGAAGTGAACATCAGGCCGCTGAAGATCAGCACGAACTCGATGCCGAACATCAAGCCCGCGGCCAGGCCGGCCAGAAGCGTGCCGTCGCGCTCGAAGAACTTGACGCCGCGCAGCCAGCCCACGATCAGCATCACCGGCAACGCGCCGGCGGAGCGGATCATCGCCTGCAGCATCCGCGGAATGTCTGATATCACGAGCTTGATCGCGATCTGGTTGAATCCCCAGCTCACGCACAGCATCAGCATGATCGCGACCGCACCCGGGGTGAGCGCGCGCCCGGTAGCGGCGACGCTGGAGATGGTTTGCGTTGACATGTTGCCTCAGTTTCCGGCTTGGCGCCGTGTTATCTTTGTCAGCCTGATCGCCGGAACAGGGACTTCCGGATTTCGTGCAGAAGAGATCGTCATTGCGAGCGGAGCGAAGCAATCCATTTCACCGCTCGTGGAGGCGTGGATTGCTTCGCTCCGCTCGCAATGACGGGAATTCGATTTTCCTAGATTACTTCTGGCAATGCGCGCAAGTGCCGGCGATCTCGACCACCGACAGCTTCGGCGCAAAGCCCGCCGCGCGCGCCGCGGCCTTCAGGCTCTGTGCCACCGGCGCCGCCGGGATTTCGCCGACCGCGCCGCAGCGATCGCAGATCAGGAACGCCACCATCGAAGTCTCGTCGTGATCATGGGCGCAGGCCAGAAACGCGTTCCGGCTTTCGATGCGGTGGACGAGGCCGTTTTCCATCAGGAAGTCGAGCGCGCGGTAGACGGTGATCGGCGCCGGGCGCGGCATCGACTTGGCGAGCTCGTCGATCACCTCATAGGCGCCGAGCGGCCGGTGGCTGGATAATAGCGCCCCGAGCACCTGACGGCGGATCGGCGTGAACTTCTGCGCCCGCCGCGCGCAGACCTCCTCGGCATGCGCGATCCCCTCCGCAGTGCAGCGGCCGTGATCGTGGTCAGGTGCAGGAAATGTGGTTTTTGCCAACGTCATATGCATCATTTTAGCAGCCTGACGGGCGATCCCAAAGCCCCGGGCCCCGTCGCGTTCCCAGCCATGTTCTGGAAGCGGAGCTGCCTTCCGTTAACCGAGCGTGCGGAAATCATAAGCTAGCTTATTATAGCCAAAGCTTATGGAGGGTAATTATGCCGGGGTCCGTCGACGCGAACTTCATGTTCACGCTCGGTGAATTGTTTCGCCTGATCCGCGTCTACGCGGACAAGGAGGCCGCGCGCTACGGAATCACCCGCGCGCAATGGGCGGTGCTGACCAAGGTCGAGCGCAGCGAGGGAATGAAGCAGACCGAGCTTGCCGAGCTGCTCGAGATGCAACCGATCACGCTGACGCGGCTGATCGACAAGCTCTGCGACAATGGCTGGATCGAGCGCCGCGGCGACGAGAACGACCGTCGCGTCAACCGCCTCTATCTGCGCAAGGCGGCGCGCCCGCTGCTCGCCAAGCTCGCCGGCCTTCGCTCCGAACTCACTGCGACCGCGCTGGAAGGCATCAATCCCGCCGATGCCCACCGCCTGCTCGCCCAACTCGAATCAATCAAGGAAAACGTCCGCAATGCCATCCAAACCCCGGCCGGCGAACCCTCCAGAAAGGAGCAGCGCTATGGCTGATCCCGTCCTGAAACTCGCGCCCGAGCAGAGGGACAATCCGGCCTCGGCTCCAGCGAAGACCGATCAGCCGCGCGGCCTGATGGCGGGCTTGCGGCGCTATCGCCGATTCCTCCTCCTGGTCGTGTTGCCGCTGGTGGTGCTGGTCGGCGGCGTCGTCTTCTATCTTAACGGCGGCCGCTACGTGTCGACCGACGACGCCTATGTCGGCGCGCAGAAGGTGCTGATCACGCCCGACATCTCCGGAAAGATCGAGAAGGTCGTGGTCAAGGAAGGCCAGCAGGTCAAGGAACGCGACGTGCTGTTCGAGATCGACCCGGTGCCGTTCCGCCTTGCGGTGGACCAGGCCAAGGGCGCGCTCGACCAGGCACGCACGACCTACGACAACCTGGTCGCCAATATCAGAATCTATGGCCAGATGCTCGACCTGGCGCAACGCGGGGTCGACCTCAAACAGCGTGACGTCGACCGCAAGCAGTCGCTGGTGAAGAGCAATTTCGGTTCGCAGCTCGACCTCGACAATGCCGCGACGTCGCTGGTGACCGCGAGCGCGCAGGCTGAGTTCATCAAGCAGCAGATCTCCAGTTCCAAGGCGCAACTGCTCGGCAATCCCGATCTGCCGCTGGAGCAATTCCCGCCTTATGCGCAGGCCAAGGCCAAGCTCGATGATGCCCAGCGCAACCTGGACCACACCGTGATGCGCGCGCCGATGGCGGGCACCGCCACCCAGGTCGAGCAGATCCAGCTCGGCCGCTTCATCGCCGCCGGCACGCCGGTGTTCTCCATCATCGACGTGGCCAACCCCTGGGTCGACGCCAACCCGAAGGAATCCGACTTCACCTATGTCGCGGTCGGCCAGCCGGTCGACCTCGAGGTCGACGCCTTCCCGAACCACACGTTCAAGGGCACGGTCGGCTCGCTCTCGCCCGGCACTGGCGCGCAGTTCGCGATCCTGCCGCCGCAGAACGCGACCGGCAATTTCGTGAAGGTCGTGCAGCGCGTGCCAGTCAGGATCTATTTCGACCAGAACGACAGGATGGTGCGCAAGCTGAAGGCGGGCATGAGCGTCTACGCGACCATCGACACCAACCATCGCCGCACGCTGTCCGGCCTGCTCGGCCTGTCCTCGGCCGCAGCGACCCACGAACAGGACTGATCTCAGCAATGTCGACGGCGGCCCCCTCGCCCAGCATGGTGCCCGGCATGCGCCGGAACATGGTGACGGTCTGCGCCATGACGGCGACCGTCATGCAGGCGCTGGACACCACCATCGCCAATGTCGCGCTGCCCTATATGCAGGGCACGCTGTCGGCGTCGCAGGACCAGATCAACTGGGTGCTGACGTCCTACATCGTGGCGGCGGCGATCATGACCGCGCCGGTCGGCTGGATCGCCAACCGGTTCGGGCGCAAGCGCATCTTCATCATCTGCTCCGCGGGCTTCACCGTTGCCTCCGTGCTGTGCGGCCTGGCGCAGGACATCACCCAGATGGTGCTGTTCCGCCTGCTGCAGGGCGTGTTCGGCGCAGCGCTGGTGCCGCTGTCGCAGGCCGTGATGCTCGACTCCTACGCACTGCATGAGCGCGCCAAGGCGATGTCGATCTGGGGCATGGGCGTGATGATGGGCCCGATCATGGGCCCGTCGCTCGGTGCCTGGCTGACCGAGACCTATTCCTGGCACTGGGTGTTCTTCGTCAACCTGCCGTTCGGCGCCATCACCGTGCTCGGCCTCATCGTCTTCATGGACGAGACCAAGCAGAATTTGAACCTGCGCTTCGACTGGTTCGGCTTCGGCGCGCTCGCGCTCGCGATCGGCTCGCTGCAGCTCGCGCTCGACCGCGGCGAGCAGCTCGGCTGGCTCGAATCCAACGAGATCATCGCCGAATTCATCATCTCCGGCATCGGCTTCTATTACTTCTTCGCCCATTCGTTCACGACGAAAAAACCCTTCATCCAATTCGAGCTGTTCAAGGACAAGAATTTCGTCGGCGGCTGCGTGTTCATGACCGTGATGGGGCTCGTGCTCTACTCGACCATGGCGCTGTCCTCGCCTTACTTGCAGAACGTGATCGGCTATCCCATCATCACCGCCGGCGTGCTGTTGGCGAGCCGCGGCTGCGGCACCTTTGTTGCGATGATGCTGGTGGGGCGCATGATGCGGTTCATCGAGGCGCGCACGCTGATCATCTCCGGCCTCGCGCTGACGGCGGCGTCGCTGTTCGTGATGACGGGCTGGACCGACCAGATCAGCGCGACCGAGATCGTGGTCGTGAGCATCGTCCAGGGTTTCGGCTTCGGACTGGTGTTCGTGCCGCTCTCGACCGTTGCGTTCTTGACCCTGCCCAATCACCTGCGCACGGACGGCACCTCGATGCTGACGCTGCTGCGCAACGTCGCGAGTTCGATCGGCATCTCTATCGTGATCGCGCAGCTCACGGAAGGCTCCCGGCGCATCTATGCGACGCTGTCCGAGCACATCAACCCGTTCAACCACGCACTGCAGATGCCCAATGTCAGTGGCATGATCAATTTGAACACCGACACCGGCCGCGCGATGGCGGATAAGATCGTCGCGGTGCAAGCGCAGATCATCGCGTTCGCCCACGACTACCAGCTCGTGATGGTGTTCATCCTGGCCTCGATCCCGCTTGCGATCATGATCGGCTCGACCAAGGCCGCGCTGCGGTCGCAGTCGCAGGCATCATCGGACCATGCGGCGGTGATGGATTAGGCTAACCCAGGTCCCCCGTCATTGCGAGCGGAGCGAAGCAATCCATCTCTCAGCCTGCGGCGGCGTGGATTGCTTCGCTTCGCTCGCAATGACGACGTGGCGGGCCTCGGGGCTTACGCTGGCGCTCCACCCGGGCTGCGGCACTCACGAAGGAGTTATTCCCGGCACAGCGGCCCTGGTTGATGCGTCGACCAATCCTATCTCCTCACCGACATCCCTGGAGGTTGGAACATGGCGGGTTCAGCGCTGGTCGTCGGTGCAAGCGGTATTGTCGGCAATAATCTGGTCCGGCACCTTCGTCGGAAGGGCTGGCAGGTTTACGGAGTGGCACGTCGGCCGCCGGCCAATATCGACGGCGTGCAGCCGGTGGCGGCGGACCTGATGGACCCCGCATCGGTTCGCAAGGCGCTGCAGGGGTTGAGACCGACGGACGTGTTCATCAGCACGTGGTTGCGGCAGAACACCGAGGCCGAGAATATCAGGGTCAACTCCGCAATGGTGCGCAACCTGCTCGACGCGTTGTCGCCTGCAGGCTCGGTCGGGCATGTCGCGCTCGTGACAGGGCTCAAGCACTATCTTGGTCCGTTCGAAAATTACGGCAAAGGCAGCCTGCCCGCCACGCCGTTTCGGGAAGACCAGCCGCGGCTCAATATCGAGAATTTCTACTATGCCCAGGAAGACGAAGTGTTCGCCGCGGCCAAGCGCGACGGCTTTGGCTGGAGCATCCATCGGCCGCACACCATCATCGGCTATGCCGTGGGCAACGCGATGAACATGGGCGTGACGCTCGCGGTCTACGCCACCGTCTGCCGCGAGACCGGCCGTCCGTTCCTGTTTCCCGGCTCCGCGACGCAGTGGAACGGTCTCACCGATATGACGGATGCGCGGCTGCTCGCTCGCCATCTGGAATGGGCGGCGACGACGCCGGCCGCCCGCAATCAGGCGTTCAATGTCGTCAATGGCGACGTGTTTCGCTGGAGCTGGATGTGGCAACGGCTGGCCGACTGGTTCAACCTAAAGCCAGCGCCATTTCCGGGCGAAGGGATTCCGCTGGAGCGGCAATTGGCCGATGCGGGCCCGATCTGGTCCGACATCGCGCAGAAATATCGGCTGGCCGAGCACGATCTCGGCGTGCTCGCTTCGGCCTGGCACACCGACGCCGACCTCGGCCGCCCGATCGAGGTCGTCACCGATATGAGCAAAAGCCGCAAGCTCGGCTTCCTGGAATACCAGGCAACCGACGACAGCTTCTTCGATCTCTTCGCCCGTCCGCGGGATGAACGTATCATTCCGTAGGGTCCGCCGGTCACGCCACCGCGTCGAGCCGGACGTAGCCCGGGTGGAGCGAACGCGTAACCCGGGACATCAGCGTCAAGGTTTGCGAGCGGCCCCGGGTTACGCTGGCGCTCCACCCGGGCTGCAGCACTCCAACGCGGCGCCGTCAGCCGGCGATCTCCGTCAGTTCATCGACGGCGAGCAGCGCCTCCGAGCAATCATCGTTGCGGAAGTAGGCGCTGCGGGTGAACAACACGGGAATGCCGGCGCGCGAGGCCGCGAGCAATCCGTTGCGCGAGTCCTCGATGGCGATGCAGCGCGAAGCGGGGAGCGAAAGGCGCGCCAGCATCATGAGATAGACGTCGGGCGCCGGCTTCTTCTCCGGCACATCGTCGCCCGCGACGATCGCCTCGAACCATTCAGCCCAATCCTCGCCCAGCGCGACCGACAATAGCGCATCGATATTGGCATGCGAGGTCGTTGTCGCGATCGCCAGCCGTTGGCTGCGCCGTCGTGCCTTTCGGAGCAAGGCCTCCACGCCGGGCCGCAGCGGGCAGCCGCCCGTTGCGATCAGCTCGGCATAACGCGCGGTCTTGATCCCGTGCAGCTCTGCGATCTCGCGATTCGATAGCAGCGGCATGGTTCGCTTGCACATGGCAAACGCGCGGATCCGCTCCTTGCCTCCGGCGACACGCAGCAACCCTCCGTAGGTCGCCTGGTCCCAGTACCAGTTGAGGCCTGCGCGCGAGAACGCGTCGTTGAAGGCGCGGCGGTGTACCTCCTCCGTCTCGGCCATTGTGCCGTCGACGTCAAAGATCAGTGCGTGGGCGCGGGCGATGAGGTCCTCGAAGGCCGCCGTCCGCACGGCTGTCAGCGTCTCGCTCATGTCTCCTGGTCCGTCGCGCCTTTCGAAAATACCCGGCTTGCCAGCACATCACCGGCCTCGATCGACATCACATCGTCGGTCGTGAGCACCCGGTCGAGCCGGGAGACGATGCGGTTGGCCTGGCGGAGCCGGATGCGATCCAGAGCATTGCGGATCGAACGCGCGTTGGAGAATAGCGGCTGGGTCTTGCGCACGGCGATGTAGCGGATGAAGGCATCACGCGCCGCCGATGAAAGACGATAGTTCTGCTGCTGCAGCATCAATTCGGCGATCGCGAGCAGCTCGGCGTCCGAATAATCGGGGAAGTCGATGTGATGGGCGATGCGGGAACGAAAACCCGGATTGCTCTGGAAGAATTTTTCCATGCGGTCGCCATAGCCGGCGAGGATCACGACCAGATCCTCGCGCTGCTGCTCCATGATCTGCAGGAGAATCTCGATCGCCTCCTGGCCATAGTCGCGCTCATTGTCGGGGCGATAAAGATAATAGGCCTCGTCGATGAACAGCACGCCGCCCATCGCCTTCTTCAGGATCTCCTTGGTCTTCGGCGCAGTGTGGCCGATATATTGCCCGACCAGATCGTCGCGGGTGACGCTGATGACATGGCCGCGGCGCACGAAGCCGAGCCGGTGCAGGATGCTGGCCATGCGCAACGCCACCGTGGTCTTGCCGGTGCCGGGATTGCCGGTGAAGGACATGTGCAGGGTCGGAAAGGTGGTGGCGAGCGCCATCTTCTGCCTGATACGCTCAACCAGCAGCAGCGCTGCGATCTCGCGGATGCGCGTCTTCACGGGCGCCAGGCCGATCAGCTCGGAATCGAGCTGGTCGAGCACGGCGCCGATGCCGAGGTCGGCGAATTCGCGCCGGAGATCGACGGCCTCCAGCGGGGCGTCGTCAGTCTGTGGCTGTGGTTGCGTCATCCTGCTCTCGTGTCGAAAAGCTCCGTCGCCGCAACCTAGCGACGACGGAGAAGTGCATCCGGACCAGGTCGGCCGAGGGAGCCACCCGCCTGGCTTTGAACCGGACGCGGTTAACGGTCGACGTAACGCTCGCCTTCAGGGCGCTCCGCCGCATAAGCGTGCGTCGAATAGCGGAGGTTGCGGCCGACGGATTCCTGCCGGTCGAGACGGAAGCCGGGCTCCTCCTTGGGCCGATTGACGATGAACGAGATGCGAACGGATTCCCATCCGTGGCTCGAATCGAAACCGGAGATCCGGATGTACCGGTCGCCATAGACACGCCGGCATTCGGCGAGCTCCCGCATGATGCCAGCAGCGTCGGGCAAATCGAACATCGGCAGGCCCCACATCTCCCAATAGGTGTTGCGGGGATGCGGATCGTCGGTGAACTCGATGTTCACCGCCCAGCCCTTGTCCAGACAATACTGGACCTGCGCGGTGATCTGCTCGTCGGTGAGATCGGGCAGGAAGGAGAAGCAGCCCTGGGTTATGCGCATGATCAAGCTCCTTTCAGACCGCGACGCTCGGTGTCGGAACGAAATCCGGAGCATCGGTCGATTCGTAGTTGAAGGTGACGTCCTTCCAGACCTCGAGCGCCTCGCGCAGCGGCGTGCAGCTCTGCGCAGCCTTGGCCAGGATCTCCGGCCCCTCATGGACGTAGTCGCGCCCCTCGTTGCGGGCGAGGATCATGGCTTCCAGCGCGACGCGGTTGGCGGTGGCGCCCGCCTGGATGCCCTGCGGGTGACCAATGGTGCCGCCACCGAACTGCAGCACGACGTCCTCGCCCAAGAGGTCGAGCAACTGATGCATCTGGCCGGCATGGATGCCGCCCGAGGCCACCGGCATCAGCTTGTTAAGGCTGGCCCAATTCTGGTCGAAGAACACGCCGTGCTCGAGCTGCATCGGATTGAAGTCCTCGCGGCAGATGTCGTAGTAGCCGCGCGTCGTGTTCGGATCGCCCTCGAGCTTGCCGACGACAGTACCGGCGTGAATGTGATCCACGCCCGCGAGCCGCATCCATTTTGCAATCACACGGAACGAGACGCCATGCGACCGTTGCCGGGTGTAGGTGGAGTGGCCGGCGCGGTGCAGATGCAGGATCATGTCGTTCTTGCGCGCCCATTTCGCCATCGACTGGATCGCGGTGTAGCCGATCACGAGATCGATCATGATGACGACGGAGCCGAGCTCGCGAGCGAAATCGGCGCGTTCGTACATGTCCTCCATCGTCGCCGCGGTGACGTTGAGATAGGTACCCTTGATCTCGCCGGTCGCGGCCTGCGCCCGGTTCACCGCCTCCATGCAGTAGAGGAAGCGCTCGCGCCAATGCATGAAGGGCTGCGAGTTGATGTTCTCGTCATCCTTGGTGAAATCGAGCCCGCCCTTCAGCGCCTCATAGACGACGCGGCCATAATTGCGGCCGGAGAGGCCGAGCTTCGGCTTGACAGTGGCGCCGAGCAGCGGACGCCCGAACTTGTCGAGCCGCTCGCGCTCGACCACGATGCCGGTCGCCGGCCCCTGGAACGTCTTCACATAGGCAATCGGCAGCCGCATGTCCTCGAGCCGCAGCGCCTTCAGCGGCTTGAAGCCGAAGACGTTGCCGATGATCGATGCGGTGAGATTCGCGATCGAGCCTGCCTCGAACAGGTCGAGATCGTAGGCGATGTAGGCGAAATAGCTGCCGGGCGAACTCGGCACCGGATCGACGCGGTAGCACTTCGCGCGATATTTTTCCGCCGCCGTCAGGCGATCGGTCCACACCACGGTCCAGGTCGCGGTCGAGGATTCGCCGGCCACCGCCGCGCAGGCTTCGGTCGGATCGACGCCGTCCTGCGGGGTGACGCGGAACAGCGCGATGACGTCGGTGTCCTTGGGTACGTAATCGGGCTCCCAATAGCCCATGCGCTTGTATTCCATCACGCCGGATTTGTAGCGATCCTTGCCGCGCAGGGTCATCGACTGCATGTTCATATGGTCCTCCTGAAATTGTTCTGGCGTGCCCCTCACGCTGCTTCGGTCATCGCCCCAATTTGCGGATCGAGCGCGCCGGCGCGGTAGCGCCTCGCCATCTCGGAAAGCGGAATCACCTTGATCTTTCCGGCATTGCCCGCGGTGCCGAACTGCTCGAACCGGTCACGGCAAAGATCGCGCAAGGCTTCCATCGCGGGCTTCAAGAATTTGCGCGGATCGAATTCGCTTCTCGATTGGGTCGCGACCTTGCGGAAGGCGGCGGCCATCGCAAGGCGACAGTCGGTATCGATATTGACCTTGCGCACGCCGTGCTTGATGCCGCGGACGATCTCCTCGACCGGAACGCCCCAGGTCTGCGGCATCTCGCCGCCGAACTGGTTGAACATGTCCTGCAATGGCTGCGGCACCGAGGACGAGCCGTGCATCACCAGATGTGTATTCGGCAGCCGCTGATGGATCTCCTCCACCACGCGCATCGCGAGGATGTCGCCATCGGGCCGCCGCGTGAACTTGTAGGCGCCATGCGAAGTGCCCATCGCGATCGCGAGCGCATCCACCTTGGTGGCGCGGACGAAATCGACCGCCTGGTCGGGATCGGTCAGGAGCTGGTCATGGCTGAGCTTGCCTTCGACGCCGTGGCCGTCTTCCTGCTCGCCGCCGCCATGCTCGAGCGAGCCGAGCACGTCGAGCTCACCCTCGACGGAGGCGCCGACCCAGTGCGCGATCTCGACGACGCGGCGGGTGATACCGACATTGTAGTCGTAATCGGCTGCGGTCTTGGCATCGGCCTTCAGCGAGCCGTCCATCATGACCGAGGTGAAGCCGTAGCGGATCGCGGTGGTGCAGGTGGATTCCTCGTTGCCATGATCGAGATGCAGACAGAGCGGTACGTCCGGATACATCTCCTCGAGCGCATCGATCATCTTCGACAGCATGACGTCGCCCGTATAGGCGCGCGCGCCGCGCGAGGCCTGGATGATGACGGGCGCATCGCAGGCGGATGCGGCCTCCATGATCGCGAGCCCCTGCTCCATATTGTTGATGTTGAAGGCCGGCACGCCGTAGCCGCGTTCGGCGGCATGATCCAATAATTGCCTCAGGGTTATCCGCGCCATGCTTATTTCCTTTCGTTTGCCCTCTGGATCACGCGCCTGGCCGCGGCAGCGACGGCGGCCGGCGTGATGCCGAACTCGCGGTAGAGCACGTCGGCCGGTGCGGAGGCGCCGAAACCGTTCATGCCGACGAACTCGCCGTCGTCGCCGAGCCAGCGCGCCCAATCGCCTTCGACGGCAGCCTCGATGCCGACGCACGGCGCATCGCCCAGCACCTTGGCCTGATAGTCGCGCGGCTGCTTCCGGAACAAATCGAAGCACGGCGCGGAAACGACGGCGGCGCGGATGTTCTCGCTTCCAAGCAGCTTCGCCGCCTCGAGCGCGATCGATACTTCCGAGCCGGTTGCAATCAGCGTGACGTCACGGCCTCCGTCCGGCTCGATCGCCACATAGGCACCGAGCGCGACGTAGTTGGTATCGGTCACGTCGCGGAAGGCGGGTAGCGCCTGCCGCGACAGGCACAGGATCGACGGCGAGGTCTCGGCTTGCAGCGCGCAATCCCAGGCTTCCGCGGTCTCGATTGGATCGGCAGGACGGAACACCAGCAGATTGGGAATCGCACGGAGCGCGGCGAGATGCTCGACCGGCTGGTGGGTCGGGCCATCCTCGCCCAGCCCGATCGAATCATGGGTCATGACGTGAATGACGCGGATGCCCATCAGCGCCGCGAGCCGGATCGCGGGGCGGCTGTAGTCGGCGAACGCGAGGAATGTTCCGCCATAGGGGACGAAGCCGCCGTGCAGCGCGATGCCATTCATCGCCGCCGCCATCGCATGCTCGCGGACGCCATAGTGGATATAGCTGCCGTGCAGCCAGCCCGAGCGAACCGGCACTTGCGATTTCGCTAGCGTGAGATTGGAGTGCGTCAGGTCGGCCGAGCCGCCGAGCAGGTTGGGCAGCACCTCGGCGATCGCATCGATCACGTGTTGCGATGCCTGCCGTGTCGCAAGCTTCGGACGTTCGAGCTCGAAACGCTCCTTCAGCTTCGCCATCGCCTCGGTATAGACGCCAGGCAACTTCTTGTTCAGCGCATCGTGGAACGGCGACCTGCCGCCGCCGTTGCAGGCGCGCCGTGAACGCTCGATCCAGGCACGCCGCGCCGCACGGCCGCGCGCGCCGATCTCGCGCCATTCCGCAAGCACGGCTGGCGGAATTTCAAATGGCTGGTAGCGCCAATCAAGCGCCGCCCGCGTTTTGGCGACCTCCTCCGATCCGAGCGGTGCACCATGAACCTTCTCGCTGCCTTGCCGATTCGGCGCGCCGAAGCCGATCACGGTCTGGCAGGCGATCAGTGACGGCAGGTCGCTCTTCCTGGCTTCATCGATCGCCCTCGCAACCGCTTGCGGATCATGGCCGTCGATCCGACAGGCCGACCAGCCGGAGGCCCTGAAGCGCGCGAGCTGATGGTCCGAACAGGACAGCGACGTCGCCCCATCGATCGAGATCCGGTTGTCGTCGAACAGCACGATCAGCCGGTTCAGCCGTAGATGGCCCGCGAGCGAGATCGCCTCGTGGCTGATGCCTTCCATCAGACAGCCGTCGCCGGCGATGACGTAGGTGAAGTGGTCGACGAGTTCATCTCCGAACCGCGCGTTCATCAACCGCTCGGCGAGCGCCATGCCGACGGCGGTCGCGATGCCCTGCCCGAGTGGGCCGGTGGTCGTCTCCACGCCGGGCGTGTGGCCATATTCGGGATGGCCTGGAGTTGTCGATCCCCACTGGCGGAACGCCTTGAGCTGATCGAGCGTCACGCTCTCATAGCCAGTCAAATGCAGCAGCGCGTAGAGCAGCATCGAGCCATGGCCGGCGGAGAGGATGAAGCGGTCGCGGTCGGGCCAGGCCGGGTCATCGGGATCGAATTTGAGGAAGCGCGAGAACAGCACGGTCGCGACATCGGCCATGCCCATCGGCATGCCCGGATGCCCGGACTTCGCCTTCTCGACGGCATCGATGGCGAGGAAGCGGATGGCGTTCGCCATCTCGGCATGGCTGACTTGGGCGCGGCTGGCCACAGACGCAAGTGCGGTCATATCGTTCGCCTCTTTCGTTCCATCAGTTGCAGGATCAGCGGGGTGAGGATGAGCTGCATCGCCAGATCGAGCTTGGCGCCGTGGATCACGATCGAATTGGCGCGCGACATGAAGCTGTGCGGAATCATCGAGAGCAGATAGGGAAAATCGATGCCGCGCGGGTTCTTCAGCCGGATCACGACCATCGATTCGTCCGGTGTGGGGATCCAGCGCGCGATGAACGGATTCGATGTGTCGACCGTCGGCACGCGCTGGAAGTTGATGTCGGTCTCGGTGAACTGCGGGCAGATGTAGTTCACATAGTCAGGCATGCGCCGCAGTATGGTATCGGTCACCGCCTCCGTGGAATAGCCGCGGTGGCTGCGGTCGCGATGCAGCTTCTGGATCCATTCGAGATTGATGACGGGGACGACGCCGATCTTGAGGTCAGCATATTTGGCGACGTTCACCTTGTCCGTGACGACGGCGCCATGCAGGCCCTCGTAGAACAGGAGATCGGAATTCTCCGGCAACGGCTCCCATTGGGTGAAAGTGCCGGGATCCCCGCCATAGAGCCGCGCCTCGTCCCCGTCGTGCACATAGTGCCGCGTCGTGCCGGTGCCGGACTCGCTATAGTCGCGGAACAGCTTTTCAAGATCCTCGAACAAATTGGTCTCGGGGCTGAAATGGCTGAAATGCTTGTTGCCGCGATCGGCCTCCTCGACCATCTTGCTGCGCATCTCGGCGCGGTCGTAGCGGTGGAAGGCGTCACCCTCGACATAGGCGGCGCTGACATTCTCGCGCCGGAAGATGTTCTCGAAGGTCTTCCTGACCGACGTCGTTCCGGCGCCGGAAGAACCCGTGACCGATATGATGGGGTGACGCCGCGACATGCCGGCCTCCTTCAGCGAAACAGTCCGCGGCGCGCGAACAAGGGCGCGTCGGCGTTTTCGAACAGCGGCTCGACACCTTCGTGCATCATATCGATGTCGCGCACGGTGCGCGGCGATCCCATGATCAAGGGCACCCGCTGGTGCGGCGTCCGTGCCGAAAGCTCGAGAATGCGGGCGCGCCCGCTGGAGGCGGCGCCATCAGCCCATTCCATGATCAGCGCCACGGGGTGGGCTTCGTAGAGCAGGCGTAGGCGGCCCTCGCGGTAGCCCGGGCGCACATCGGCCGGATAGAGGAAGACGCCGCCTCGGACCAGGATGCGGTAGGCTTCCGCCACCAGCGATCCGATCCAGCGCATGTTGAAATCGCGGCCGCACTCGCCATTGGCGCCGGCGAGACATTCGTCGATATAGCCGCGCACCGCGCCGCTCCAGTGCCGGCGGTTGGAGGCGTTGATCGCGAACTCCGGCGTATCAGGCGGTATCCGAACGCCGCGCCCGGTCAGCACGAATTCGCGCGTCGGGGGATACAGCGTGAAGACATCGACGCGCTGGTCGAGTGCCAAGACCAGCACGGTCTGCGGGCCATAGATGAAAAAGCCCGCGGCGATCTGCGCGGTGCCGGGCTCGAAGAAGGTCGAGAGGATGTCACGCGCTTTGGGCCGGATCGAAAAGATGGTGCCAACCGAGATGTTGTTCGCAAGATTGGCCGAGCCGTCGAGCGGGTCGATCGCGACACAGAGCGGCGCCTCGGCATCGAGCGTCTCCGGCAGTTCCACTTCCTCCGAGAGCACGGCGGCCACCGGCGCTGTGCGCAGGGCATCGCGCATCAGCCGATCTGCGACAACATCGATGTCCTTTTGGGTGTCGCCGTCGGGGTTGACCGCGCCGTCGCGGCCGGTGATGCCGACCAGCGGGCCCGAGGCGATGACGCCTGCGAGTTCGACCGCGGCCGCGGCCAGCGCCTCCACCACCGCGACGGCTGCGGCGCGGACGCTGTCCTGACGCGCGGGATCGTCGAGATAGGCATGCAATGCAGGAAGATGATCCACGGCCGCTCTCCCATTCATCGAGCCCTCTCGACGGGACTTCGCTTGACGCGGCTCCGGGGTGGAGTCGCTGTCTCCACTATCAACACGCGAATTGCCGAATTAGTGAAATTTTAATATCTTAAGTGTGTCCAAAGTATTTTTTATGGAGGTGTTCATGCCGGGCCATTTCTCGCGCGACCTCACCCTTCGTCAGCTACGCGCATTGACCGCCGTGCATGCGGCCGGCTCGATCACGGGCGCGGCGAACCGGCTCAACCTCACCCAGCCGGCGGTCACCCTGCAGCTTCGCAACCTGCAGGAACTCGCCGGCCTGCCGCTGATCCAGCGCACAGTTGAAGGCATGGCGTTGACCGATGCCGGCCGCACCGTTCTCGCGCTGGTCGAGCGCATCGAATCCGCGCTCGCCGACTGCGAACAGTCGCTCGACATGATTGCGGGCAAGAGCGGCGGGCGTGTCGCGGTGGGCGCGGTCAGCACCGCGAAATACTTCGTGCCGTTCGCGATCGCGGCGTTCTCGCAGCGCTACCCGAAGATCGACGTGACGCTCAGGATCGGCAACCGCGAGGACATCCGCGACGCGCTGCGCGGCTACGATCTCGATATCGCCGTGATGGGGCA
Organism: Bradyrhizobium sp. 31Argb; assembly: GCF_043638955.1. Classification (NCBI taxonomy): domain Bacteria; kingdom Pseudomonadati; phylum Pseudomonadota; class Alphaproteobacteria; order Hyphomicrobiales; family Nitrobacteraceae; genus Bradyrhizobium; species Bradyrhizobium sp. 31Argb. The sequence continues at coordinate 21,422 of NZ_JBEGDB010000090.1, forward strand.
GCCGCCACCGGACATCGAGGTCGAGATGCGCCCGCTCGGCAGGCATCCGCACGTGATCATCGCCGCCGCCGATCATCGGCTCAATGGAAAGAAGCGCGTCGCGGCTAGCGATCTCGCCTTTGAGACCTTCATCACCCGCGAGCACGGCTCCGGCACGCGGATGCTGATGGAGCAGTTCTTCCAGAAGCATCGGATCGAGCCCAAGGTCGGCATGGCCATGGACAGCAACGAGACCATCAAGCAGGCGGTGATGGCCGGGCTCGGGATCGCCTTCATTTCCCAGCACACCGTGTTCCACGAACTGGAGGAAGGGCGGCTGGTGGTGCTCAAGGTCGCGGGCCTGCCCGTGATGCGCCAATGGCACGCGATGCGCCGCGCCGACAAGATCCTGCTGCCGCCGGCGCAGGCGATGCTAGAGTTTTTGGGAAAGGAGGGATCGCGCTATTTGCCGAATGCGCGATGAGGACAGCGCATATTTACGCTCAGAACGCGGACCCCGTCATTGCGAGCCACCGGGTCGGCGCGTAGCGCCGCCCGATGACAGGCTCCGCGAAGCAATCCATGCCTCCACTTGCGGAGAGATGGATTGCTTCGTCGCTTCGCTCCTCGCAATGACGGCCGGGAGTCACACGTCGAAGAACACCGTCTCGTTGTCGCCCTGCAGGTGGATGTCGAGCACGTAGACCGCACTCGCCTTGCGCTTGGCAATCAGCGTCGCGCGGCGATCCGACGGCACCAGCGCCAGCACGGGATCGGTGGCGTTGGCCGCTTCATCGTCGAAATAGATCCGGGTGTAGAGATGCAGCAGCATGCCGCGCGCGTACACCGCGAGCAAAATGTGCGGCGCCTGCGGCTTGCCGTCCGGATCAGGTACCTGGCCCGGCTTGATGGTGTCGAAGGAGTAGCCGCCCTTGGCATCGGTGCCGACGCGGCCAAACCCCTTGAACGAACTGTTGGGCAACGCGCGGGCATCCTGCGGATCGGAGAACCGGCCCTGCGCGTCGGCCTGCCAGATCTCCAGCATGCAGTCCGGCACCGGCACGCCGTCGCCGTCGAACACCGTGCCTTCGACGCGGATGCGTTCGCCGGAAACGTCCGGGGTGATCAGATTGTTGGTGAAGGCGTCGTTCCACGCGTACTCTCCGTTCGGCGTCAGGCCGTATTTGAAATACGGGCCGACCGTCTGCGATGGCGTGATGCCGTCCGGCCGCTGCTCGCTCACTATTTATTCTCCATCGGCGTCGCGTTCCTGCCGCGCAGGACAATGTTGAAGCGGTAGCACAGCGCCCATTCCGGCTGGGTGTTCTCGAGATCGAACGACGAGATCATCCGCGCGCGCGCCTTCTCATCCGTCACCGAATTGAAGATCGGATCGAACGGAAACAAGGGATCGGCCGGGAAATACATCTGTGTCACCAGGCGCGAGATAAAGGAATGGCCGAATACCGAGAAATGGATGTGGGCCGGGCGCCAGGCGTTGTGGTGATTGCCCCACGGGTAGGCGCCGGGCTTGATCGTGATGAACCTGTAATAGCCGCTCGCATCGGTCTGCGCGCGGCCGGCGCCGGTGAAGTTCGGATCGAGCGGCGCCGGATGCTGATCGACGACATGGACGTAGCGGCCGCAGGCATTGGCCTGCCACAACTCGACCAGCGCGTTGGGCACGCCGCGGCCGTCCTCGTCGAGCACATGGCCGTGCACGATGATGCGTTCGCCAAGCGGCTCGCCCTTGTGCTGGATCGTGAGGTCGTTGTCGTTCTCGCGCACGGTCTCGTGGCCATAGACCGGGCCGGTCAGTTCGGAGAGCGTTTGCCGGATCGGAATCAGCGGCTTTTGCGGCGCGCGCTTGACCGTCGAGCGATAGCCTGGCGATAGCCGCGGCGGATGCGCCGCGAGCGATTGCAGCGGATAGAGCAAGGTCATGACGATTTCCTCCCTGGCGCTCCTTGCCGGTGAGCCAGCCGTCGAATCATTATAGGATATAACTAACCCGGAAAAGCGGTGTTTTCGCTCTTTCAGGTCAACTCTATCTCTTCATCCTGAGGAGCCGCGCTTGCGCGGCGTCTCGAAGGATGAGGTTTGAGACGCCGCGCGAAGAGCGCGGCTCCTCACCATGAGGGTCAAGCACTTAGTTGAACTTCTCGATCGCTGCCGCAACGCCTTGGCCGACGCCGACGCACATGGTTGCCAAGGCAAGCTTTCCGCCCCGCTTCTCCATGCCATGCACCGCCGTCAGGGCGAGCCGCGCGCCGCTCATGCCGAGGGGATGGCCGAGCGCGATAGCGCCACCATGCGGGTTCACGAAGTCGGCATCCTCCTTGACCCCGAGCTGGCGCAGGCAGGCTATGCCTTGCGAGGCGAAGGCCTCATTGAGCTCGATCAAATCGAAATCAGTGATCTTGAGGCCGAGCCGCTCCATCAATTTGCGCGTCGCCGGCACCGGGCCGATGCCCATGATGCGCGGCGGCACCGCGGCGGACGCGAGCCCGAGGATGCGCGCCCGCGGCGTCAACCCGTGCTTCTTCACGGCGGCCTCGGACGCAAGGATCATGGCGGCGGCGCCGTCGTTGACGCCGGAGGCATTGCCGGCCGTCACCGTGCCGGGATTGCGCACCACCGGCTTCAGCTTGGCGAGGCCTTCCAGCGTCGTCTCCGGACGCGGATGCTCATCCTTGTCAACGGTAATGGGGCCCGCCTTGCCGCCCGGCGCGGAGACCGGCGTGATCTCCTCGGCGAAATAGCCGGCCGCGATTGCGGCGCCTGCGCGCTGCTGCGAGCGGATCGCGAACGCATCCTGGTCAGCGCGCGAGACCTGGAATTCCTCGGCGACGTTCTCGCCGGTCTCCGGCATCGCATCGACGCCATACTGCGCCTTCATCAGGGGATTGATGAAGCGCCAGCCGATCGTGGTGTCGAAGATTTCGGCCGAGCGCGAGAACGCTTCCGCCGCCTTGCCCATCACGAACGGCGCCCGCGTCATCGATTCAACACCGCCGGCGATCGCGAAATCGATCTCGCCGGCGCGGATGGCGCGGCCGGCGGCGCCGACCGCGTCGAGGCCGGAGGCACAAAGCCGGTTCAGCGTCTGGCCGGGAACCGTATCAGGCATGCCCGCGAGCAGCAGCGCCATGCGCGCAACGTTGCGGTTGTCCTCGCCGGCCTGGTTGGCGCAGCCGAAAAAGACCTCATCCACCTGCGCCCAGTCCAGATTCGGATGCTTCGCCATCAGCGCCTTGATCGGGGTGGCGGCGAGATCGTCGGTGCGCACCTTGGCGAGAGATCCGCCGAAGCGGCCGATCGGGGTCCGGACGGCATCACAAATGTAGACATCACGCATCGATTCTCTCCCTGATTGCCGCCGGTTCGGCGCTAGAGGCTTGGATTGGGGCCGAGTTTTAGGAGCGCCCAGACGAGAGGTCAATTGACGGGAACGCGCCCCTCGCCCGCTCTCACGACGTGGAGAGGGTGGAAAACCTTCAATCGGCCGGCAAAGCGGTGGGACGGAAGGACGAAATTTTGTAGTTTCCGCCCCCTCATGACCGTCCAGCAGCCTATTCCCGTTCCATCCGAAACGCCGAGCGCGGAAGCGCCCATGCGCGTCACGCCAATGATGGAACAGTATCTCGAGATCAAGGCCGCCAATCAGGGCCTGCTCCTGTTCTACCGGATGGGCGATTTCTACGAATTGTTCTTCGAGGACGCCGAGATCGCCTCCAAGGCGCTCGGCATCGTCCTGACCAAACGCGGCAAGCACCAGGGCATGGACATCCCGATGTGCGGCGTGCCGGTCGAACGCGCCGAGGACTATTTGCACCGGCTGATCGCGGCCGGCCACCGCGTCGCCGTGTGCGAGCAGAGCGAGGATCCGGCGACGGCGCGCGCCCGCGGCAACAAGAGCGTCGTGAAGCGCGACGTGGTTCGGCTGGTGACGCCGGGCACGCTGACCGAAGACACGCTGCTCGATGCCCGCACCAATAATTACCTTCTGGCGATTGCGCGCGCCCGCGGCTCGTCCGGCGGCGACCGCATCGGGCTCGCCTGGATCGATATTTCGACCTCCGAATTCATGGTGACGGAATGCTCCGTCGCGGAGCTTCCGGCGACGCTGGCGCGGATCAATCCGAATGAAGCCATCGTCGCCGACGCGCTCTATAATGACGTCGAGTTCGGGGCACTGCTGCGAGAATTGCCGGCGGTGACGCCGCTCACCCGTGACGTCTTCGACGGCGCCACCGCCGAGCGGCGGCTGTGCGACTATTTCGCGGTCGCGACCATGGACGGCCTCGCCGCGATGTCGCGATTGGAAGCCACCGCCGCCGCGGCCGCCGTCACCTATATCGACCGCACGCAGGTGGGCAAACGGCCGCCATTGTCGCCGCCCTCGCGCGAAGCGGTCGGCACGACGATGGCGATTGACCCGGCGACGCGCGCCAATCTCGAATTGACCCGAACGCTCGCCGGCGAACGCCGCGGCTCGCTGCTCGATGCGATCGACTGCACCGTGACCGCTGCCGGCTCGCGCCTGTTGGCGCAGCGGCTCGCGGCGCCGCTCACTGACAGCGCTGCGATCACGCGGCGGCTCGATGCGAGCTCGGCCTTCGTCGCGGATAGTGCCGCACGCGAGGATATCCGCAGCGTGCTGCGCGCGGCGCCCGACATGTCCCGCGCGTTGGCGCGGCTATCGGTCGGCCGCGGCGGCCCGCGCGATCTCGCAGGGCTCCGCGACGGCATCCTGGCCGCCGATCAGGCCTTGGTGCGGCTGGCGCAGCTCGATCAGCCGCCCGCTGAAATCGTGGCCGTAATGGAGGCGCTGCGCCGCCCGTCGCGGGACTTAGCGCATGAATTCGAGCGCGCGCTCGCCGAGCAATTGCCGCTGATCAAGCGCGACGGCGGTTTCGTTCGCGAAGGCTATGAAGCTGCGCTGGACGAAAGCCGAAACCTGCGCGATGCCTCACGCCTTGTCGTTGCTTCGATGCAGGCGCGCTACGCCGAGGTGACCTCCGTCAAGGCGCTCAAGATCCGGCACAACAATGTGCTCGGCTATTTCGTCGAGGTGACCGCGCAGCACGGCGACAAACTGATGACGCCGCCCTTGAACGCGACCTTCATCCATCGCCAGACGCTCGCCGGCCAGGTCCGCTTCACCACCTCCGAACTCGGCGAGATCGAAGCCAAGATCGCCAATGCCGGCGACCGCTCGCTCAATCTCGAGCTCGAGATCTTCGACCGGCTCAGCGCCATGGCGCTTGCCGCAAGCGACGATCTGCGCGCCGCCGCGCACGCCTTCGCGCTGCTCGATGTCGCGACCGCGCTCGCAAAGCTCGCGGTCGACGAGAACTACGTGCGGCCCGAGGTCGAGCATTCCCTAGGCTTTGCGATCGAAGGGGGCCGCCATCCGGTGGTCGAGCAGGCCTTGAAGCGCGATGGCCAGCCGTTCATCGCCAACGCTTGCGACCTCTCACCGGGGCCGGCGCAGAAATCCGGACAGCTCTGGCTCCTCACCGGTCCGAACATGGCCGGCAAATCGACCTTCCTGCGCCAGAATGCGCTGATCGCGCTGCTGGCGCAGATCGGAAGCTATGTGCCGGCGTCGCGGGCGCGGATTGGCATTATAGACCGCCTGTTCTCCCGCGTCGGCGCGGCTGATGACCTCGCGCGGGGACGCTCGACCTTCATGGTCGAGATGGTCGAGACGGCGGCGATCCTCAACCAGGCGAGCGAACGCTCGCTGGTGATCCTCGACGAGATCGGCCGTGGCACGGCGACCTTCGATGGCCTCTCGATCGCCTGGGCCGCGATCGAGCATCTGCATGAGAACAACCGCTGCCGCACACTGTTCGCGACGCATTATCACGAGCTCACCGCGCTCTCGGCAAGACTGCCGCGACTGTTCAACGCCACGGTGCGGGTGAAGGAATGGCAGGGCAATGTCGTGTTCCTGCACGAGGTGCTGCCGGGCTCGGCGGATCGTTCCTACGGCATCCAGGTGGCAAAGCTCGCAGGATTGCCGCCAGCGGTGATCACCCGGGCGAAATCCGTGCTGGCGAAACTGGAGGCGCAGGACCGCGGCCAGACCGCGCGCGCTTTGGTCGATGACCTCCCGCTGTTCGCCATCCCCTCCCGCGCCGCCGCGGAAGCAGCACCGCCGAGCGAGGCAGAGCTTCTGGTGGAGGCGGTGAAAGCGCTGCACCCCGACGAGATGTCGCCACGCGAGGCGCTGGAAGCGCTCTACGCGCTGAGGGCAAAACTGCCGAAGCAGTAGACCCTGCCGTAGATGGGGTAACGGGCCCCGGGCTGCCCTCCAAGCGAGCCGCGCTTGCTACGGCGCTATGGGTGGCGCGCTGCGCGCGGCTCGCTTGGAGGGCGGGCGGTCGTCCCTCACATTGATGGTGTGACGGAGTCGAGGATGAAC
>NZ_JBEGDB010000091.1:0-27664 GCF_043638955.1 Bradyrhizobium sp. 31Argb
CATCATGCGCTCCGTCTATCAAACGGAGCAGCCCCTTCCAACTAAGCACGTGGTCCCACAATCGGGGTCCATTTCACCAGATCCTGTCCGACTTCGCCGCATGCAACGACCTGGTCGAGATTCAGTTGACGACGCGCAAGGGATGGGCGCTCTGGGCTGCCGTTGCCTATCGCAACGACCGGCCGACCGCACGGATTGCATACGTTATCGCGAACAAGCTCGAAAGCCAGGAGATCAAGGCGCCGTCCTGCCTGTTCACGCGCGTCGATCAATTGAACTGCCTGCAGTCGCTGGTGGCGGAGGCGTTCGGTTCGGGCGAGCTCGGACTGCCGACCGGTTCCGGCTCGGCCGCCGATCACAAGGTCGAAACCTTCCACAACAAGCAGACCGGCAAGGCGACGCTGAAGCTCGACAATCGCGTCTTCCGCACCTTCGACAATGCCAAAGGATTTCTTTCTCGCCTCGGTCGAAGGCGGCAACGAGCTCGGACTGTTCGTGCTCTTCCTCAGGCCTGCGACGGGATGCGCGACACGGCCGCTGCTGTTCTTTGGGGACCGCAAGGGTGAGCCGAGCATCACCATGGACTACGCGCCCTGCGCCGATCGCATGGCCAGCCTGACGAGCACCAAGGGCGCGCAGGTCCAGTGGATGGGGCTTGCGTTCAAGGCTGGTGAGCCGCGCGGCTATATCGCCTCGGTGCTCGACCGCAAGCTTACAACGCGCACCACTATGCTTCCGGCCTGTATGCTGGAGGCGGACAAGATGAATGACAATCGTTGCGTGAGCGAGGCGCTCGGCAAGTCTGGTCCCCAATCATCCGAACCGCCACAGCTGCGGGTGATCCCGATGCCGCTGCCGGGCGCCGCCCGCAAGCCACCGCCGCGCACGCAAGGAATCTAACGCCGTGTTTTGAAGGTGAGGCGAACTCGCATTTGCCGCCGGATCGTTCTACAAATACGGTCTCTCGGAACTCTCGAGGACCTCTCATGTCCAATACGATCGCGATCCTTGCGCCGGGTGCCATGGGCAGCGCAGTGGCGCAGCGCTTGGCCGAACATGGCGCCCGCGTCCTGACCTCGCTACACGGCCGGAGCGAAGCGAGTGCCAAGCGCGCAGCGGCCAGCGGCATGGTGGCGGCCGCCGACGCCGATATCGCCGCAGCCGATATCATCCTCTCCATCGTTCCGCCGGGGGAAGCGATTGCGCTGGCCGAGCAGTTGGCCGCCAGTATCGTGAAATTCCGAACGAGACCTGTCGTCGTCGATTGCAATGCCGTCAATGTCGAGACGGTGCAGAAGGTTGGCGAAATCATCGCTGCTTCCGGCGCGCGCTTCGTCGATGGCGCGGTCATCGGCTTGCCGCCGAAACCAGGCTCAGTCGGACCAGCATTCTATGTCTCGGGCGAGCATGCGCAGGACCTCGCCGTGCTCAAGCAGTTCGGCCTCGACTTGCGCATCGTCGAAGGGCCGGTCGGCGCGGCTTCCGCGCTCAAGATGTCCTATGCCGGCATCAACAAGGGGCTGACGGCGGTCGGCGCCGCCATGGTGCTGGCGGCCACGCGCGCGGGCGCCGCCACTGCCTTGCGCGACGAACTGGCGCTGAGCCAGCCGCAAATCCTGGCGCGGCTTGGCGTCGCGCTGCCGGACATGGTGCCAAAGGCGTATCGCTGGGTCGCCGAGATGCGCGAGATCGCGGCTTTCATCGGCCCGGATCATCCAGCCAATCTCGTCTATGAGGGATTCGCCAGGCTGTTCGAGCATATCGCGGCCGATGCCAACGGCGAGGGTACGGACGTTGCGAAGCTCCGAGCGTTTGCCGAGAGCTGCAACGTGAAGAAGGCGTAAGGCGCCACCACCGTCATTGCGAGGAGCGAAGCGACGAAGCAATCCATTGCCTCCGCACGTGCGGTGACGGTGGATTGCTTCGCTGCGCTCGCAATGAGGGAGACTAAGTTCTGCGGTTCGGCTTGCCACAAACACCGTCGTTGCGAGCAGCGATAGCGACGAAGCAATCCATTCTCTCCGAGTTTGCGATGGCAATGGATTGATTCGCTGCTCGCAATGACGAATTAGCCCGCGCCGATCAGCGGGATCGCTTCGTCGCGTTCGAATAGATAGAGCAGGCAGCGCAAGGCTTCGCCGCGCTCGCCTTTCAGCTTTGGATTATCTTTCATGATGCGCAGTGCTTCGTCGCGGGCCTGTGCGATGAGCTGGCCGTGCACCTCGGGCCGCGCGATGCGGTAGCCGGGCAGGCCGCTCTGGCGGATGCCGAGCACGTCGCCTTCGCCGCGCAGCTTCAGGTCTTCCTCGGCGATGCGGAAGCCGTCGGTGGTTTCGCGGATCACTTTCAGCCGCGCTTTTGCGATCTCCCCGAGCGGCTCCTGGTAGAGCAGCAGGCAGGCTGACGCTTCCGAGCCGCGCCCGATCCGGCCGCGCAGTTGATGCAATTGCGCAAGCCCAAAACGTTCGGCGTTCTCGATCACCATGATAGTCGCCGCCGGCACGTCGACGCCGACCTCGACCACGGTGGTGGCGACCAGGAGCGTGATCTCATGCGCGGCGAACTGCGCCATCACGGCGTCCTTTTCCGCGCCTTTCATCTGGCCATGGACGAGGCCGACACCGTCGCCGAAACGCTTCTGCAGGCTCTCGAACCGCTTGGTCGCGTTGGTCAGGTGTTCGGTGCCTTCGGCCTCGGATTCATCTACCAGCGGGCAGATCCAGTAGACCAGCTTGCCTGCCTTCAGCGCGCGGCCGACGGCGTCGATCACGTCGCTGATGCGGCTTGCCGGCACCGCGCGGGTATCGATTGGCTGGCGACCGGCCGGTTTCTCGCGCAATTCGGAGATGTCCATGTCGCCGAAATAAGTGAGCACCAGCGTGCGCGGGATCGGCGTGGCGCTCAGCACCAGCACGTCGACGGCTTCGCCTTTCGATGTCAGCGCCAGCCGCTCGCGCACGCCGAAGCGATGCTGCTCATCGACGATCGCAAGCGCCAGCGACTTGAAGATCACGTCGTCCTGGATCAGCGCATGCGTGCCGACCAAAAGATCGATCTCGCCGGCCTCGAGCCGGGCCAGCAGCTCGCGTCGCTCCTTGCCCTTCTCGCGGCCGGTGAGGATCGCGACACGAAGGCCGGCGCGTTCGGCGAGCGGGGCGATGGTCTTGATGTGCTGGCGCGCCAGGATTTCGGTCGGCGCCATCAGCGCGGCCTGCTTGCCGACCTCGGCGACGGCCGCGGCCGCAAGCAGCGCCACCACCGTCTTGCCGGAGCCGACGTCGCCCTGCAGCAGGCGCAGCATGCGCACCGGCTGGCGCAGATCTTCCGCGATCGCCGCCATTGCGGAGCGCTGCGAAGCAGTCAGTGCATAAGGCAGCGCGTCGATGATCTTGTTGCGCAGATGGCCGTCGCCGGCATTGCGGTCGCCAGCGGGGCGGCGGAGCTGGGCGCGGATCAGCGCCAGCGCCAATTGCCCGGCGAGCAGCTCGTCGAAGGCAAGGCGGGACCAGAACGGGCCGTCAGGCAGGATGTCGGTGAGCTCGACCGGGACATGGACACGTTGCAGCGCTTCCGCGATCGGCGGAAAGCTGCAGCGGCGCAGCACCTCGGGGCTGATCCACTCCGGCAATGAGGGGAGTTTCTGCAACGCCTGCGCGATGGCGCGGCGGAGCGAGCCGAGCGCGAGCCCCTCGGTCAGCGGATAGACCGGATCGATGCCGGAGAGTTTTGCAAAGCCTTCTTCGTCGACGACGCGGTCGGGATGCACGATCTGGGGGATGCCGTCGTACATCTGCAAGGTGCCGGAGACATAGCGCTTGGCGCCGACGGGAAGCAGCTTTTCGACATAGCCCGGCTGGGCGCGGAAGAAGGTGAGCACCACATCGCCGGTGTCGTCGCTGGCATAGACGAGATAGGGAGCGCGCGAGTTGCGCGGCGGGGCCGGGCGATGGCGGTCGATCGTGACCTCGAGCGTCACCACCGTGCCCGGAACCGCGTCGCGGATCTTCGGCCGCGCGCGGCGGTCGATCACGCTTGCGGGCAGATGCAGCAACAGATCGACCAGCCGCGGCGTCTCGCTGCGGTCGAGCAGATAGCGGAGCAGCTTGTCCTGCTTCGGTCCGACGCCTGACAGGCTCGTGACCGGCGCAAACAGGGGATTGAGCAGAGCAGGGCGCATGGCAGCATCCGTCATCAGCCGGCCGCGTTCCGTCAAGCCCGGCGATGACGCAACAGTTGATAAATCGGGGAACAAGAAGGGCTGACATTGGTCTCCTCAGCCGCTATATCAGCCCCGCCCGGCACGTCCGGGCTTTTGGCGTTTGGATGGATTTTGGCGACATGACGGGAACGACACGGTCGAGCGACGGTCTCGACAACCGCCGCAAGCGGCTATTGTTTCGCTGCTGGCATCGTGGCACCCGCGAGATGGACCTCGTCCTCGGCCGCTTCGCGGACGCCGAAATCGGCAATCTCTCGGACACTGAGCTGTCCGAACTGGAGCACCTGCTCGAGGTGCCCGATCCCGATCTCTATGCTGCGCTGATCGGCGACAGGCCGCTTGAAGGGGCAGGCGCGCTGTTTGCCCGCATCAAGGCGTTTCGCGCGGTGGAACAGGACGTATGAAGCCACAAGCCAAATCACCCGCCGCACTGCTGGCCCCCGGGCGCGCGGTGACCTTTGCCAATGTCGCCGAGGGTGCCGAGGGGCTGGTTATCGCCGATCTGGCGCGCGCGATCGCGGCGAAGCCGAAGCGTCCGGCCGTCAGCCTTGCCGTGGTGTGCCGCGACGGGCCGCGGATGCAGCAGCTCGCCCGCGCGCTGGAATTCTTCGCGCCCGATCTTGGCGTGATGCAGTTCCCGGCCTGGGACTGCCAGCCCTATGACCGCGTCTCGCCGCATGGTGGCGTCCTGGCGCAGCGCCTGACCACGCTGGCGCGATTGTCGCGGCTCGCCGGCAGCGACAATCCGCTGATCGTGCTGACCACCGTGAACGCCATCGTGCAGCGAGTGCCGGCGCGCGAGGTGGTGGCGGCGCAGGCGCTGTCGGTCGCGCCGGGCAATGTCGTACCGATGGACTCGATCGTCGCCTGGCTCGAACACAACGGCTATACGCGGTCCTCCACCGTGCGGGAGCCCGGCGAATATGCCGTGCGCGGCGGCATCCTCGATCTGTTTCCGGCCGGGCTCGACCAGCCGGTGCGGTTCGACTTCTTCGGCGATTCGCTGGAGTCGATCCGCAGCTTCGATGCCGAGACGCAGCGTACGCTCCTGGACATGCGCGGGCTCGATCTCGTTCCGGTCTCGGAATTCCAGCTCACCACGGAGACCATCCGCCGCTTCCGCATGGGCTATGTCGCCGCTTTCGGCGCACCGGAGCGCGACGATGCGCTTTATGAAGCCGTCACCGAGGGGCGTCGCCATCCCGGCATGGAGCACTGGCTGCCGCTGTTCCAGGAGCGGATGGACACGCTGCTCGACTATCTCGACGGCGCGCCTGTTGCGATCGAGCCGCAGGGCGAGGACGCCGCGCGCGAGCGTTTCAAGCAGATTGTCGATTACTATGACGCGCGGCGTGAGGCGATGGAGCATCCCGGTGGCGGCGCGATCTACAAGCCCTTGCCGCCGGACCAGCTCTATCTGACCGAGGCGGAATGGACGCAGCGCCTGAACGACGGCGCGCTGGCGCGGCTGACGCCGTTCGCTGTCCCTGAGGGCAGCACGGAGGTGTTCGACGCCGGCGCGCGGCAGGGCCGCAACTTCGCGCCGGAACGCGCCGACACGTCCGTCAACGTGTTCCAGGCCGTCGCCGCCCACGTGCAGGCCCTGCAGGCGCAGCGCAAGAAAGTGGTGATCGCGTTGTGGAGCGAGGGCTCGCGCGACCGCATGGGCTCGATGCTGCAGGACCACAAGCTCCACAATGTCACCAACGTCAACACCTGGCGCATGGTGCAGGCGACGCCGCGTAACGAGGCGATGCTCGCCGTGCTCGGCATGGAAAGCGGCTTCGAGACTGACGACGTCGCCGTCATCAGCGAGCAGGACATCCTGGGCGACCGCCTGGTGCGGCCGCGCAAGGCGCATCGCAAGCTCGACAATTTCATCTCGGAGGTCACGAGTCTCGCGGCCGGCGATCTCGTCGTCCATGTCGAGCACGGCATCGGCCGCTTCGTCGGCCTGCAGACGCTGGAGGTCGGGGGCGCACCGCATGACTGTCTCGAATTGCATTATGCGGCGGAGACAAAACTGTTCCTGCCGGTCGAGAATATCGAGCTGCTGTCGCGTTACGGCTCCGACGGCGCCAATGTCGAACTCGATCGCCTCGGCGGCATCGGCTGGCAGGCGCGCAAAGCGAAGCTCAAAAACCGCATCCGCGAGATTGCGGGCGAGCTGATCAAGATCGCGGCCGAGCGCATGCTGCACGAAGCGCCGAAGATGCCGGTGCAGCCGCATGTCTATGACGAGTTCTGCGCGCGCTTCCCCTATGACGAGACCGAGGACCAGCTTGGCGCGATCAACTCGACGCTGAAGGACCTCGAGAGCGGCCATCCGATGGACCGGCTGATCTGCGGCGACGTCGGCTTCGGCAAGACCGAAGTGGCGCTGCGCGCAGCGTTTGCGGTCGCGCTCGACGGCAAGCAGGTTGCGGTCGTGGTGCCGACCACGCTCTTGGCGCGCCAGCACAGCAAGACCTTTGCCGAGCGCTTCCGTGGCTTCCCGGTCAATGTCGCGCAGGCCTCGCGGCTGATCGCAGCGAAGGAATTGACGCAGGTCAAGAAGGGGCTCACCGATGGCAGCGTCGATGTCGTCGTCGGCACCCATGCGCTGCTCGGCAAATCAATCAAGTTCAAGGATCTCGGCCTGCTCATCGTCGACGAGGAGCAGCATTTCGGCGTTGGCCACAAGGAGCGGCTGAAACAGTTGCGGGCCCAGGTGCATGTGCTGACGCTGTCCGCGACGCCGATCCCGCGCACGCTTCAGCTTGCGCTGACCGGCGTGCGCGAGCTCTCGATCATTGCCTCGCCCCCGGTCGACCGGCTCGCGGTGCGCACCTTCGTCGCGCCGCATGATCCCTTGATGATCCGCGAGGCGCTCTTGCGCGAGCGCTATCGCGGCGGGCAGGCGTTCTATGTGGTGCCGCGCATCGAGGATCTCGCTGGTGTGAAAGACTTCCTCGACAAGAACGTGCCGGAGATGAAGGTCGCGGTGGCGCACGGCCAGATGCCGCCGACCGTGATCGAGGACATCATGTCCGCGTTCTACGACGGCAAGTACGACATCCTGCTATCGACCACGATCGTGGAATCCGGGCTCGATATCCCCAACGCCAACACGCTGATCGTGCACCGTGCCGACATGTTCGGTCTCGCCCAGCTCTACCAGCTCCGCGGCCGGGTCGGGCGCTCGAAGCTGCGCGCCTACGCGCTGTTCACGCTGCCGGCGCAGCAGAAGATCACGCCGCAGGCCGAGCGGCGGCTGAAGGTGCTGCAGTCGCTGGAAACGCTGGGCGCGGGCTTCCAGCTCGCCTCCCACGACCTCGACATCCGCGGCGCCGGCAATCTTCTGGGCGAGGAGCAGTCCGGTCACATCAAGGAAGTCGGCTTCGAGCTCTATCAATCGATGCTGGAGGAGGCGATCGTCAATCTCAAGGCCGGCGTTGCCGAGCCTGCCGCCGACCGCTGGTCGCCGCAGATCACGATCGGCATGCCCGTGCTCATTCCCGAGGATTACGTCAACGATCTCGCGGTGCGGCTGTCGCTGTACCGGCGGCTCGCCGATCTCGATACCGAGGAGGAGATCGACAATTTCGCGGCCGAGATGCGCGACCGCTTCGGCGTGCTGCCGGACGAGGTGCGCTACCTGTTCAAGGTCGCGACGATCAAGGCCTATTGCCGCACAGCCAATGTCGAGAAGGTTGATGCCGGTCCGAAGGGCGCCGTGATCTCGTTCCGCGACAATGCCTTTGCCCAGCCGGATCGCCTGGTCGCCTTCATCCGCCAGCATGGCCAGGCCGCGAAGGTGCGGCCCGACATGAAGGTCGTGTTCTTCCAGGAATGGAAGACTCCGGAAGAACGCCTTGCCGGGACAACGGAAATCCTGCGGCAACTTGCCAATCTCGCCGAGAACAAGAAGGCGGCGTAAGCTTGCCTTCCTGTTCTGGGATGCCGGTCGCGCACGCGCTGCCGATCCCGATGTTTTGAGACAATGGCGCGCTGTTAATATTACTGCTTAACTACCAGTTAAGTATGCGTTGGCGGCACGAAAGCGCATGGCCTAGCGTGCGCCGAGTGCGGCTCCGTAACCGGCGAGTTGGTGCGTACCATGAGCTATCGAATCTGTGGCGCGTTGATCGCGTCTGTTGGCGCGGCAGCGCTTCTGTTTGCTGCGAACGATGCATCCGCGAGGTCGGGAGGGGCGGCGCGCGGAGGGGTTGCTTCGGCACCGTCGGTTGCACGTGGGCACGTCGGCCCATCGTTCCGGCCGCACCGGAGAGGCTTTGCCGGCGGCTTCTGGCCGGGCACAGCCGGCTATTTCGATGCGCCAGCGGCGAGCGAAGGCTTCGCCGGCATTCCGCAATCGCAATCGGTCTCGGGCGACTTCCGCAACACCTACACCTATGACGTCCCCTGGGATTGGGCCCATCGCTATCCGCCGATGGTCGTACCTTCCGATCGACCCTATGTGTCGAGCTGTCCCTCCGAGAGCGTGACCGTCCCCGGCCGTGGCGGCGGAGAGCAGACCGTCAACATCACGCGCTGCTACTGACGAAGAAGCTCACGGCTGCGCCTGGCCACCCCACGCGTCGAGATCGAGCTTCCAGAGCGGCGGCAGATCGGCGAAAGGCGGTGTGGTGTGGGCGATGACGATGGCCGCACGGCGGCTGTCCGAGTCGATCTTGCTGTTGATCGCCTTGACGTGCGCCTTGATCGCATCGACGCCGATATCGAGGATGCTGGCGATCTCATCGTTCGTCTTGCCCAGCGCAATCCACGACGCCACCTCGATCTGGCGCGGCGTGAGCGCGGGGAAGGCCAGCCGCAGCCGATCGGCCGGAGTGAGCTTGGCGAGAGTGCGCTCCTGAGCCTGCCGATAGCTTCGCAGAATGTGCGGACGGAACGCTTCGAGACGGTCGCGATCCAAATCGCTGAAGGGCGGGCGATCCAACACACGATGGCCGACGATCGTGACCACATAGTCGGCATGCTGCAGCACGATCGCCATCATGCGACGGGCGCCTGACGGCAGGAACGCTTCCCTGGCCATCGGGAGTTCGACGTACTCTTCATCGGTGAAAAAATCCGACTCGCGCAGCGCACGCTCGCCGTAGAAGGCGGGATCATATTGCCAGAACGGATGCGAGTGCCGGTGACGGACAAAGGCCTGCATCGCGCGCGCACGCTTTTCAGGATCGTCTTCGACCGAAACCAATGCGCGAAAATCCTGACTCGCGTGATGAAACTCGGAGAAGCTCACAACTTCCGCGTCGATCAGTCTGCCGATGCTCGTGAACAGCAGGCGGGGTAGTGCGTGAAGATCGGGTTCCGACTCGTAAAGATGGATGATCTCGGCGTCTAGATTATTGTCCCTGTTGTCCATGGGATTCTGCGTTGCAGTTTCTGGTTGAGATTGAATCTATTTTGCGCGCAGTTTGCAGCAATCGGGAACCCGATCTGTTGCAGCAAAGCCTCGCTCGTTTTCCTTATCGCTCACAGCGACGCCTGTATACCCCTTCGGGTAGTGGTCAGATCGTGATTCATCTAAGACTGTTCGCAACGCATCCGCGTGCGTCGTTTCGCTCGGTGTCATCGAGGAGCAAGCGCAAGTATGAACGTTGCTGTACTCCAATGTCGCGAACTCTCTCGTGAACATCGGCTTCGGCAATGGGCAAGTCGCAGCACAGATTGATGTGATCAGAAATCGTGCGGGTGGTTTCGCGACAACAGAGACGTGCGCGGAAAATTGGTAGTGGGTCGTGGGGGCTGCAATGACGTGGAAATGTTCGGACCGCCAGTCGCGGGGCCACGATTGTCATCGCCGGCACGTTCGGCGCGTCATGCGCGTCGGTTCCACCGCTTTTTGTGTGGTTGTCGGCTTCACCATGGCGGCGTGGGCTGACGGAGGTCAGGGCGGCGCCGGGTTCGGCTGGACCCCTGGGGGTGGCGGCGCTGGTTACACCGGGAATCCGGGCGATAGCGTACGTGCTGATTCGCGCGCTGGCGGCGGCGCGGGGGGCGGTAACGGCGGTAGCGCGTTCAGCGGTCTCCCTGGTGGCACTGGAGGTACCGCGAGCGATCCGAACGGTCACGACGGACAGAGTGGCCTCTTCGGCGGCAGCGGCGGCGGTGGCGGCTACAATGGCAACGGTGCCGGTACGGCCATCCTGACCAACACCGGGACGATGATCGGCGGCCGAGGCGGCAAGGGCGGCGACGGCAATCCGGCGACGACGGGCGCGGGCGGCGGCGGCGGCGGGGCAGGCGGCTACGGTGCGGTGATCACCGGCAGCGGCGCCAGCAGCAATAGCGGGACCATCACCGCTGGCAGTGGCGGCGACGGCGGCAAGTCGGGAAGTTACGGTGGCCCCCCGTATCCTGACACCGGCGGTGGTGGCGGCAGCGGTGGCGTGGGCGTTCAATTCAGTGCCACAGGTGCCAGCTTCACCAACACCGGTACAATCGCTGGGGGCACCGGCGGGACGGCCGGCGCAGCCGTCGGCGCTGGAGGTGGTGGCGTCGGAGGCGCTGGCGGTGCCGGCCTTGTCGGGGCCGCACTTTCGGTTATCAACAATGGCAACATCACCGGCGGTACCGGCGGCAGCGGCGCCGTGGGACTGGGTGGTGTCCTTGCCCCTGCTGGGAGCGGTGGCGCGGGCGTGTCCCTGAGCGGCGGCTCGTCGCTCGACAACCGCGCCATCATTCGCGGCGGTCTCGGAGGCGGCGGCGGTGGGGCGGGCGGCAGTGGTGGCGGAGCCGGTGCCATTCTCTCGGGTTCATCGCTCACCAATACAGGATCGATCAACGGGGGAGATGGCGGCAGCGGTGGCACCCTTGGCGGCGGTGCCGGCATCGTCGGCATGAATGCGACTGTCATCAACAACGGCACGATTTCAGGCGGCTTGTCCAACGACGGTGTGACACGCGCCAATGCGCTCACCTTTCTCAGCGGGGCAAACACACTCATCTTCGGCAACTCGAACCCGGGCCTGACCGGCAATATTGCAATCCAGGCCGGTACGCTGACGTTTGACCAATCCCCGGACATCACGCTCAACAATGTCATCACCGGAGCCGGTGCCCTCATCAAGGCCGCTCCCAATACCCTGGTTCTCAACGGCCAGAGCACCTACACCGGCCCGACGACGGTCAACGCCGGCAAGCTCGTGATCGGCGACGACAGCCACGCCGGCGGGAGCCTCGCCAGCGCCGTCACGGTGAACGGCGGCGGCGCGCTCGGCGGCATTGGCACCATCGGCGGCCTCGCTGTTGCGAATGGCGGCGCCGTGGCGCCCGGCAATTCGATCGGCACCCTGGACGTCGCCGGCAATGTCAGCTTCGCGGCAGGCTCGATCTACCAGGTCGAGGTCAATGCGGCTGGCCAATCCGACAGGATTGTTGCTACCGGAACCGCAAGCCTTAATGGCGGCGCCGTACTGGCGCTGGCGCAGAGCGGCACCTTTGCGCCGCAGACCGCCTACACCATCCTTACCGCCAACGGCGGTATCACCGGCACGTTTGCCGATGTCAGCAGCAGCCTCATCTTCCTGGCGCCGACGTTGAGCTACGATGCCAACGACGTATTCCTGACTTTCACTCGTAGCCGCACAACATTCCCCGACGTTGCGGAGACCCCGAACCAGCGCGCGGCGGCCAGCGCCTTGCAGGAGAGTTCACTGACCAGCCCGCTGGTGATTGCCGTGCTCAACCAGAGTGCGGCCGGCGCGCGGCAGGCGTTCGATGCGCTGTCGGGCGAGGTGCATGCCAGCGCGCAGACCGCGATGCTCGACGACTCCCGCTATCTGCGCGAGGCCGTACTCGGGCGGTTGCGGCAGGCTTCATTCACGGGCGACGCGGGTCCGATGGCCGCGCTCACCTCCGGCGGCCCGCAACTAGCCGCGATGGAGTCGATGTCGGTCAGTTCCGCGCTCGCCTATGCGGGGGCGCACAAGTCGGCGTTCCCGATGAAGGCGCCGCCCGCAGCGCCGGCGTGGCGTCCCGAGACGGCGTTCAGGGCGTCGGCGCCTGGGGCCGGTTCGGCGGCGACGGCAATGCCGCTGGCATGCGCCGCGATCTCGCCGGTTTCTTCAGCGGCGTCGATCATCGCTTCGGTCCCAATTGGATCGCGGGCATCGCCGGCGGCTACACCAGTTCAACCGTCCGCGTCAGCGACCGGGCGAGTTCCGCTGATGTCGAGACCGCGCATCTCGCCGGTTATGTCGGTGCGACCTACGGCGCACTCAGCCTGCGCGGCGGCGCGGCGGCAAGCTTCAGCACGCTCGACACCAGCCGTTCGATCATGTTCCCGAATTTCTTCGACACTGCACGCGCCCGTTACGACGCGACCACCGCGCAGGTGTTCGGCGAGGCGGGTTATGGGCTGACATTCGGACAGGTCGCGCTCGAGCCCTTTGCTGGGCTTGCCTGGGTCCATCTCGACACCAACAGTTTCAATGAGACCGGCGGCAGCGGCATCGCCGCGCTGCTCGGCTCCGGCACCAAGGAAGACGTCGGCTACTCAACGCTCGGCGCGCGCATCGCCACCAGTTTCCTGCTGACCAACGGCATGTCGCTGACGCCACGCGCCTCGGTGGCGTGGCAGTACGCTCTCGGTGATGTCACCCCGACAGCGGCGCTCGCGTTCCAGAGCACGGGCGCGAACTTCATGGTGGCGGGCGTACCGCTCGCGCGCAACGCGGCGCTGGTCGAAGGCGGGCTCGATCTGCGGGTCACGCCGCAAGCCAGCGTCGGCATCGCCTATGTCGGCCAACTCGCCGACCGCGTGCAGGATCATTCGGTCAAGGGCAGCTTCACCTGGAGATTCTAGAGCAGGATCCGGAAAAGTAGAAACCGGCTTTCCCTCGCGACAACGCGAAGCGTTTGCTCGGAGATCATGATCTCATCTCTTTGTTTGAGCATGATCTTTTCGGAAAACCGGTTTCCACTTTTCCGGATCATGCTCTAGGAGCGCAGCAGCAGAGGCGCGACGCAAACCCCGCCACACGCGACGAGTGTCGCGCGCGGAACTTCGGCGCGGCGGCAGCCAGGGCAGCGCTCTCCACCGCGAAGGTTCCAGCCGCAACCATATGCATGAGCGCGATCACGATCAGCGGCGCATAGCGGTGGCGCTTCTGGCGCAATCCTATGTCCTCGGAGGTAAGGGTCCGTTTCGGAGACAACACGGAGATCATCCATGTCTCAGGCTGAACACTTCGATATCGTCATCCTCGGCAGCGGTCAGGGCGGAAAGCAGCTCGCATGGCATCTTGGCCGTTCCGGCAAGAAAGTCGCCGTGGTCGAGCGCCGCTGGGTCGGCGGTGCCTGCCCGGCAGTCGCCTGTCTCCCATCGAAGAATGAAATCTGGAGTGCGCGGGTCGCTCACCTCGTGCGGAACGCTGCGCATTTCGGGTCACTGACTGGTGCGGTCAAGACCGATATGGGCAAGGTGCGCGCTCGCAAACAGGGCATGGTCGATCGCGAGATCGCATTCCACCTGAACGCCTACAAGGAGAGCGGCGCGGAACTCATCATGGGCAGCGGCCACTTCGTGGGTCCGAAGACCCTTCAGGTCGCGTTGAACGATGGGGGTATCCGCTTGCTCGCGGGTGACGAGGTTGTCCTCAATGTTGGTACGCACGCAGCCATTCCTGATATCGCCGGTCTCAAGGCCGCGCGTGCGCTTACTCATATCGAAGCGCTGGAGCTCGACTACGCGCCGTCGCACTTGATCGTACTCGGGGGCGGCTATGTCGGTGTCGAAATGGCGCAGGGCTTCCGTCGGTTCGGCAGCCGGGTGACGATCATCGAGCCGGGTCGCCAGCTCATGGGACGGGAAGATGCCGATGCGGCCGAAGAGATTCAGCGCATTCTGAGCGGCGAGGGGATTGACGTGCTGCTGAACGCCCAACCCGTCAGTGTCCATGGTGTTTCCGGCGATACCGTGTCGGTGAGCGTGCGTAGCCTCAAGGGCGAAGAGAAGATCGAAGGCAGCGACTTGCTTGTGGCAGTTGGCCGGGTCGCCAACACCGCCGGCATCGGGCTCGACGAAGCCGGAATAGAACTCGATGCCCGCGGCTTCATTCGTGTCAACGAACGTCTGCAGGCGACTGCGCCCGGTGTCTGGGCCATCGGCGAATGCTGCGGTAGCCCCCAGTTCACGCATGTCTCGGTCGATGACTTCAGAATTGTAAGGGACAACATGGCTGGCGGCAGCCGCAGGACCGACGATCGCCTCATTCCTTATGTCGTGTTCACCGATCCGCCGCTCGCACGTGTCGGCCTCTCCGAGCAGGAAGCCAAGCGGCAGGGTATCCCTGCGCGTGTCGCGAAGCTGTCGATGAGTCATGTCCTGCGCACGCTGGCAACCGACGAGACCGACGGCTTCATGAAGGTGGTCGTCAGCGCGAACGACGACCGTATCCTCGGCTTTTCAATGATCGGTTCCGAGGCCGGCGAGGTCATGGCCGTCATCCAGGCCGCAATGCTCGCCGGCTTGCCGTACCCAAAGCTGCGTGATGCCGTCATCGCGCATCTCACCATCGCGGAAGGATTGGGCCCGCTGCTGGCAAACGTGCCGCCGCGGTCTTGATCGCACGCAGAGGCAGTGGGAAACGATACCGGTGCTCCAAGACGAGCGCCGGCATCGGACGGCGGCCTGAATGCCGCCAGAGGGCCGAAATTCACATTTGAGAAAACCATTTTGGCCCCAAGGCCGTGTGGCGCGGCGCGTCGGCGTCTCACAGGAACCTTCCCAACGAGCTGCGATTATAGCCGGTGGAGGAGGACTGAAATGAACCAGCTAATCTATCTGATTGGCCTGATCGTCGTGATAATGGCCATCCTTTCGTTTTTTGGTCTGCGCTGAGGAGTTCGACCATGACAATCGAAGCTCCTACGCTCGTCGAAGACGAAGCGCTGACGCTAGCTGACGAAGCCCGATATCTGCATTGGACGCCCATAGTCGGGGGCGCGCTCGCTGCTGCGGCGTTTGCCTTCATCCTGGTAACCTTTGGCGTCACCATCGGTCTTGGCGTCAGCTCGGCCTCTCCAACCTGGCGAGACGCATCCGCCGCGCTGGCGTTGCTGTCGGGGCTTTATCTGATCTTGCAGGCGATCGTCAGTTTCGGTCTCGGCGGGTACATTGCGGGTCGCACGCGCGGCGGCTTTGATGCGGCGCGCAACTTGGAGACGGAAACGCGGGACGGTCTTCATGGCCTGACGGCCTGGGCGCTCGCGGTTCTCCTCGGGGCCGCACTGGCGGCAATTGTGAGCGCAGCCACGGTCAACCGTTCGTCTCCATCGCTTACGATGGGAAGCACCAGCGCCGCCGAACCGCTTCTGAGCTACGAGCTCGATCGGCTGCTGCGCGCGCCACGTCGGCCTCCCAATGCTGATATCAGCGCCGAACGCGCCGAGGCCGGCCGGATACTCATGACGTCGTCGAGCCACAATGGGGTGAACGGCGATGACCGGACCTATCTGATTCAGCAGGTCCAGGCGTGGACCGGCCTTTCCGCTGGCGATGCCGAACGGCGAGTCGATCAGGCGATTGCGAGTTCGAAGACGGCGATCGCTCGCGCGCGTCGCAGCACCATCATCCTGGCGTTTTCGGTGGCGGTCGCCGCCTTGCTCGGAGCCGTCAGCGCCTGGGCGGCGGCAGTTGCGGGCGGTCGGCACCGCGACGGCGCGCCGCTTCCGGAATGGATGGCGTTTGCCGACAGGTTCGAGCCAAGAATTGCGGCGCGATAGCGGACTCGTCATCATCCACGTTCTTAAGATCGGCGGTCGCCGCGCGCTCTTCGACTGCGCTGCTACGACGCCGCGCGATGCGCCTCGTCATGTAGCCGCGCGAGCAGTGATCTTGCCGTGTCGTTCGGCAGCAGCGTAGCGACGCTCACGCTGGGATCGGAATGCATATCGCGCTTGCCATGGCTGGTGTGACGCTGGAGAGGCGACGCGCGATCGCGTGGGCGTTGCGCAAGTCGGCGCCGGCGAAGACGACGATGACCGATCCGTCTTCCTGGGCCGCGCCGAAATCCATCTGGCGCATCAGGCGGCTGATAATGCGCGCGCCGTCGAACTGCGCGCGCGGATGGGCGGGATCGAAGGCGAAGCGCGCCACGCTCAACGCGCCGCCGTGCTCGATGGTCTGATAGACGGCGGTGGCGAAATCGCGCTCGAAGGCGGTGTGCGTGAGCAGGCCGGTGCGCGCATCGATCAGGCCCTCGGCGTCGATCGCGCGCAGCGTCCGGCTCAAATGCACTTCGAACGCGTGCTGGCGCACCAAAGGCAGCGCGGTCGCGGCGACGTCGGCCGGCTCGCCACCAACCAGCTCGAGATGCGGCAATTCGTAGCTCGGAGCGAGCCCGTTCGGCGTCGCCACGACCGGCAGATTGCGGAAGCGGGCATCTTCGGCGAGTACCGTCAGGAAGGCATCGATCACACGCAGCGTGAAGCCTTCGCCGAGCACGATGCCGTCGACGTCGCGGGAATTGAGATGCTTGGCGGCCGCCTCGATGCTGAGCGCGCCGACCACGCCGCAGCGCTCGCCGAGCACGACCGAGAGCGCCGGGTAGGCGCCGCCGCGGCCGATCAGGAGCACGGTCGCGTCGCGGCTGGTATCGATATCCGAAAGCAGGATCGGCGAAGGTGGCACCAAGCGCCGCATCACGGTCGAATGCAGCGAGCGGATGCGCAGCACCGCATTCAGACGTGCGAGCAGGCGGCTGGGATGCTTCTCGGCATGAAAGAACGGAATCGCATTGTCGGGCAACGCCGCTTCGGGATCGACGGCGATCAGCGGCAGATAGGGCTGGCGCGGCGCGACCATCGCTGCCAATTCGGCAAGTCCCGCCTCATCTCCGGTCGAGGCAGCGGCGATCACGGCGGCTGGCTGTACCTGGGCGACTGCGCGCGCGGCGTCAGTCCATGTGGTCTCGATCACCGGAAACAGCCTGCTCTCATCGAGCGCGCGCGCAAAGGCCGGCCGACCCGTGGTCGAGGCAATCAGGATCGGGCCTTGCTGGGGCATTCGGCAACTCGGATCGGGCGGAAGCTTTGGCCGCCATGCTAGTCGCCGCCGCTTAATGCAGCGTCAACGTGAGATCATGATCCGATTAGGCGGAATCGGATCATGAACTCATCGCTTTGTTTGAGCATGATCTTTTCGGAAAACCGGCTTCCACTTTTCCGGATCATGCTCTAACGCGGGGTTTGCTCAGATGCCGCCGGTCCGATCGCGAAAGGCTTCGACCATCAATGGATTGAGGCCGAGTTCTGTCATGGCGTTG
Source organism: Bradyrhizobium sp. 31Argb (assembly GCF_043638955.1). Classification (NCBI taxonomy): domain Bacteria; kingdom Pseudomonadati; phylum Pseudomonadota; class Alphaproteobacteria; order Hyphomicrobiales; family Nitrobacteraceae; genus Bradyrhizobium; species Bradyrhizobium sp. 31Argb. Next base: position 17,500 of record NZ_JBEGDB010000091.1, read on the forward strand.
CGGGCGCGCGCATTGTCCTGGGCGCGCCCGGCGAGGCGATGGCCGGCGAGGCGGTCGGGCAGAGCGGTGAGCAGCGCGCCCTGGCCGAGCCGGCGCGACCATTCCTGCAGGTCGTTGGCGAGGAAGCGGTAGCCACCAACCGCCATGATGCCGGACGGCGGCGCGGTGATATTGATGGCGCCGGTCGAACGGTCGAGCCGCGCTGCATATTCGGTGTCGACGTAGTCGCGGGGCGGCGGGGCTATCAACGCGTCGTTCGGCACTTGCGGCGGTGCGTAGGCTGCGGCGGGCACCATCGGCCCGCGCAGGCCAAGCGTACCCGTTGGCGTCAGCAGGATCTCGCCGGCAATGGAGGAGCCCGGGAGTTCGCGCGGCGCGCCATGCGGACCCGGCTGGATCGGCGCGGGTGAACCGTCCTCGGCGGTCCGGCGCGCGCCGAACAGGCCGGCTTCGCCGAACAGATAGACATCCGTCAGCGTCGCGCGCTGCGCAGTCCAGGACGCGCCGGCGGCGACCTGTTCGGGTGCCCGCCACAGCCCGATCACGTTCCGCACGCTCGGCATGTTGGCGTCGAGGTCGAGTTCGGCCAGCCGCAGCGCCAGAGGCGCTGGCGCAATCAGCGTGTCGCAGGCATGGTCATTGATCTGGGTCTGCAGCACCTCTTCGTCGAAGGGGTGGTGCAGTACCAAAGTGCCGCCGGTGAGCAGCCAGACTGCAAGCGAAGAAGCCAGCCCCGCGAAGGACATCGGGGCAAAAGTTGACATGATGGTTGCGCCCTGCGGCACGTCGCTCTCCAGCGACATCGCAAGTCCGCCGGCGATCACGGCGAAATGGGCGCGCGGTACCGGACGGAAGCCATCGGCGGTCACATCGAACGAGATCAGCGAGGCCTTGCGGCCGTCCTGGATCACCGCCCGCGTGGTCGAGGATTCCCGCAGGATGGCCTGGTCGAGCGAGGCCATGCCTTCGGGCAGATCGTTGCCGAAACCGCAGACATGGCGGATCGAGAACGCTTCCGCCGCCGCGTTCATCGCGAAGTCGGCGTAGATGACGCCGTCGATCCGGCTCGTCGTCACGATCGCCCGCGCGGCGGTGCGGTTCAATGCCGCGGTCAGTTCGGCGTGCCGCCAGAGCAGCGGCATGGGCGCGACCACCAGGCCGCAGCGATGGGCCGCCAGCACCGTCAGCGCGAATTCGACCGTGTTCGGCAATTGCACGGCCAGCACCGAATTGGCCGGCAATCCCGCTTCAATGAAATGCGCCGCTAGCGCCGAGATCGCGCGGTCGGCTTGCGCATAGGTCAACCGCTTGCGCGTCTGGCCGGTGATGCGCTGCTTGTTGAGCGGATCGACCAGCGCCAGCGCGTCCGGCTGCCGCGCTAGCACGCGCTTGAACAGGGAATCGAGCGTGGGCGAAGCGGACTGGGTCACGGGTTCAACGTCGGTTGCATCAACTTCGGTTGCATTACTTGGCCTGCGGCTACTTCGGTTGCGACTCTGGCCTCTGCCACCAAGTTTCCGGCAGGTAGCCGGTCAGGGCAGTGCTCTCTGGCCGTTCTATCCGATTCCAGCGCGCGATCCATTGCTCCGCGATGTTAAACAGGGGAATTGCGTAGAAGCCGGACATCAGCGTGCGGTCCAGCGCCCGCACCGCCGAGACGAAGGCGGGCCGCTCCCGCGCCTCCAGGAGCGCGGCGATCAGGGCGTCGATCGCCGGATCCTTGGCGCCCATGTAATTCCTGGTGCCGGGGATGTCGGCGGCCTGGCTGCCCCAATAGAACGACTGCTCGTTGCCGGGCGACAGCGATTGATCCCAGCGATTCTGGAGCATGTCGAACTCGTAGCCGAGCCGGCGCTGGTCGAACTGGACCGGATCGACCGCGCGCACGCGCACCTCGATGCCGGCACGCTTGAGGTCGCGCTGGTAAGCGAGCGCGATCCGTTCCTGGTCGCGGGTCGTCACCAGGATCTCGAACGCAACCGGCGCCTTGGTCGCGCGGTTACGTAGCACCGTGCCCTCGAGTTCATAGCCGGCCTCCGACAGCAGTGCGAGAGCGCTGCGCAGCGCGGTACGGTCGCGGCCTGAGCCGTCGCTGACCGGCAGGTGATAGCTGCCGTCGAGAATGTCGGGCGCAATATGCGCGTTCGCCTGCTGCAGTAATTCTCGTTCGCGCTCGTCGGCAGGCCGGCCATAGGCGGACAGTTCGGAGCCGGCGAAGAAGCTGCCGCTGCGGGCATAGAGGCCGAAGAAGTAGTTGCGGTTGATCCATTCGAAATCGAACAGGAGCGTCAGCGCCTTGCGCACGCGGACGTCTGCAAACAGCGGACGGCGGGTGTTGAACACCAGGAATTCGGAAGGTTGCGGCGTCCCGGTCTTGATGGTGTCGCGGATGACCTCGCCGTTGCGGGCCGCGGGGAAATCATAGCCGTCGTGCCAGCGCAGCGGTTCGGCCTCGACGCGGAAATCGTAGAGGCCGCGCTTGAAGGCTTCGAACTGGCCATTGGCCTCGCGGTAGAAATCGAGCCTGATCTCGTCGAAATTGTAGAGGCCGCGATTGACCGGAAGGTCGCGGCCCCAATAGTCCGGATTGCGCTCCAGCATGACGCTCGCGCCCGGCTTCACTGCGCCGACGCGATAGGGGCCGGAGCCGATCGGCCCCGTCATCGTGGTGTCCTCGAAGGTAGCCGGATCGACCGCGTATTTCGGCAACACCGGCATCAATCCGAGGATCAGCGGCAGTTCGCGGTCGTTGGCGCCTGCGAGGTCGAAGCGCACCGTGAGCGGGTCGGGGGAATCGGCTTTCGCGACCTTCGCATAATATTGCCGGTGGTTGGGACGGCCGTGGTCGCGCAACAGCTCCCAGGAGAACAGCACGTCCTCGGCGGTGACGGGCTTGCCGTCGGAAAAGCGGGCGCGGGGATCGAGATGGAAGGTGACGTAGCTTCTCGCATCGTCGGTCTCGACCGTTTTGGCGAGCAGGCCGTAGAGCGTGAACGGCTCGTTATTGCCGCGCGCCAGCAGGCTCTCGACGACGAAACCCCTGATCTGCTGCACGGCGAGGCCACGAACGATCAGCGGGTTGAGGCTGTCGAATGTCCCGAGGATGCCCCAGGTCAGCCGGCCGCCCTTGGGCGCATCGGGATTGACGTAGGGCATATGGGTGAAATCGGCCGGCAATGCCGGCGCGCCGTGCATCGCGATCGCATAGCTTTCCGCCGCCCGCGCCGGACCGGTCCCGACCAGCGCGAGGGCGATGGCGAAACCCAGCGCGGCGAGCACGCCACGCCCAGATGCAACCCAAGAAACGCGCGGAGCAACGCGTCGATCTGATTCGCGAAATCTCACGGAACGAGCTTTACCACAGGACTTTGCAACTCGCCGTGACGTTGGGGCAAACCTGCTTGCCGGCATTGATCTTTTCGTCTGCCGCTGTATTGAAGGCGTGCAATTGAACAGGACGGCAACGCCTGTCACGTATCCGCCTCAATTGACTAGGAGACAGCCGCCCCAAACGGCTAGGTGTCGGTGCCTGCAGCGGTTTCGGGCGCCGCCGTTGAGAAAGGGTTTTCCGCAATGAATTTCCGTATCTTGGCCGCGTCGGCCCGGCCGCGTGGGCGAATTTTCGCCGCCTTGGCAGCGACGGCCCTGTCCGCTGCCGTGCTTGTTCCCGAGGCCGGAGCTCAGCAGCCGGCGGCTCCCGGCGCGCCAGCGGCACCGAAGGCCGCTCCCAAGGCGGCGCCGAAGGCTGCCCCCAAGGCGCCGGCGCCGGCGGCCCAAGCTCAGCCGCCTGCCCAGGGCGCTCCAGCCGCGCAAGCCCAGCCGCAGCAGCCGCCGCCCCAGGATCAGCAGGTCCAGCTTATCTACGCGCCCTGGACCAAGTTCTGCCTCAAGGGCCAGGATGCCAACGCCAAGCAGGTCTGCTTCACGGGCAAGGACGGCCGTATCGAGTCCGGCCAGCCGGTGATCGCCGCCGTGATCATCGAGCCCGAGGGTGAGCCGAAGAAGATCCTGCGCGTGACGCTGCCGCTCGGCATGCAGCTCGTGCACGGCACCCGCATCATCGTCGACAACAACCCGCCGCAGCAGTCGCCCTATGTGATCTGCTTCGCCAATGGCTGCATGTCGGACTATGAGGCGACCCCCGAGCTGCTCAACAGCATGAAGAAGGGCCAGAACCTGGTGGTTCAGGCGATCAACGCCAACGGCGCGCCGCTGACGCTGCCGCTGCCGCTCGTCAACGAATTCGCCAAAGCCTATGACGGCCCGCCGACCGACCCGAAGGTGTTCGAGGAAAACCAGAAGAAGCTGCAGGAAGAGCTGCAGAAGCGCGCGGAAGAGGCCCGTAAGAAGCTTGAGGCCAATCCGCCGGCAACGGGTGTCTCCAGCCCGCCACCCGCGAAGTAACGGCGGGAAGCTTCCCGATACATCAAAGGCGCTCCGGCAGGAGCGCCTTTTTTGCTACGGGAGCGATCCGATCCGCGCCGCCACGATGCAGTGCAGCATCCGTGTCGCGTGCGAGCTAATTCAGCGAGGGATTGCGCGGACGGTAGCCGCCGGACTTGTCCTGGATAAATATCTCGGCCACCTGGGAGTGCCGGACCGGTTCGCCGGAATTGTCGGGCAGCAAGTTCTGCTCGGAGACGTAGGCGACGTATTCGGTCTCGGCGTTTTCGGCGAGCAGATGATAGAAGGGCTGATCCTTGTCCGGCCGCACCTCTTCCGGGATCGACAACCACCACTCCTCGGTGTTGTTGAACTCCGGATCGATGTCGAAGATCACGCCCCGGAAGGAAAACACCCGGTGGCGGACGATCTGCCCAATCTGGAACTTAGCGGTACGCGCTTTTATCATAGCTCGTCGATAGACCATGATGGCGGCGGATGCTAGGGGCAAGCGCGCGAATTAACCTTTCGCCTCTCGCCGGATTTTCCGGCATTTCCCTTAGAAAATCCCCAAAAAGACGCCTTCCGTGGTCGATATCCTTAATCTTGCGCTGCCTTACTTCGGGCTGATCTTCATCGGTTTCGCCTGCGGTAAGGCCAAGGGCCTGCCCGAGTCCGGGCTCGCCTGGATGAATTTTTTCCTGCTCTACGTCTCTCTGCCGGCGCTTCTGTTTGGCATCATGTCAAAGACGCCGTTCTCGGAACTCAATAATCCGCCGTTCCTGGTGGCGACCACGCTCGGAACGATGATCGCCTTCTTCCTGGCGATGCTGGTCGCCAAGCTCCTTGGGCGGCTGTCGCTGCGCGAGGCGACGCTCGCGGGGCTCTCCGGCGCCTATGGAAATATCGGCTACATGGGTCCTGGTCTGGCGCTCGCAGTGCTGGGGCCGAAGGCTGCGGCGCCGACCGCGCTGATCTTCTGCTGCGACAGCATCTTCCTGTTCTCGATCGTGCCGCTCCTGGTGGAGTTGACGGACCGCGACCATCCCTCGCTGTTGCACGCGCTCGGCGTGGTGGCGCGCCAGATCGTGCTGAACCCGCTGATCATGGCGGTGTGCTTCGGCGCACTTGCCGCGGCCCTGCACCTGCGTTTTCCGGTTGCGCTGGATAATACGCTATTGTTCCTGCAGAACGCGGCGGCGCCGGTGGCGCTGTTCGTGCTCGGCGTCACCGTCGCGCTGCGCCCGCTCGATCGGATTCCGTGGGACGTGCCGGGCGTGATTGCCGTCAAGCTTCTGGTCCATCCACTGCTTGCGTTCGGACTGATGCTGGCGTTCGGCCCCTTCGCGCAGCCTTGGGCCGCGACCGCGGTGCTGATGGCCTCATTACCGCCGGCGCTGAACGTGTTCGTGATCGCGCGGCAGAACGACACCTGGGTCAAGCCGGCCTCGGTCGCCGTGCTGGTCGGCACGTTTGCCTCCGTCGTGACGCTGACCAGCGTGATGTTTGTGTTGCAAACCGGACGGCTGAGTTTTCCGTGAGGTGCTCTCAGCTCGCGCGCCGCCATGACGGCGCGAGCCCCTCGCGCATGGCGAGCCGCCGGAGCGGGCCGATCGATCCGATCAGGTGCAGGCCCGCAGCGCGGATTGACTGCATGGGGAGGAAGTCGCTGAGCAGCGAACGGTTGGCGAGATCGATGACAAAGGTCCGGCTCATGACGTCGCCGCGCCGCGCCGACTGGTAACGCGCCAATACCTGCGGCGAGCCGGGGTCTTCGCCATGCGAGAGCGCTTCGCCGGCAAGCCTGGCGATATCGGTGGCATCCCGCAGCCCGAGGTTGAGGCCCTGCGCGCCGATTGGCGGCACCACATGGGCGGACTCGCCGACCAGCGCGATCCGGTTCCTGGCAAACTGCCTGGGCTGTTCGATCGCCAGAGGAAACAGATTGCGCCCCGGCTCGACCTCGACGCGGCCGAAAATCGAATGCGACTGCTTCTCGGCGGCGTCAGACAGTTCCGCATCGGAGAGCGCCATCAGCCGCTCCGCTTCCGACGCGGAGGAAACCCAGACCACGCTGCAGCGGTTGCCGGGCAGGGGCACGAACACGACGGGGCCGTGCGGCGTGTGGAATTCGGTCGAGATGTTCTTGTGCGGGCGCGAGTGGGCGATGTTGAAGGTCAGGGCCGACTGCTTCAGGTCGCGGCGGCTGATTTCGATGCCGGCGGCCTCGCGAGACTGCGACTGCCGGCCATCGGCGCCGATCACCAGCCGCGCCGCCAGCGGCTCGCCGCGGCCGGTCCGGATCGTGACGATGGCTTCTTCCGGATTGATGATCTCGGCTTCATCGTCGACCCGCGTCAGACCAGGCAGTTCCGCCGCACGTTGTTCCAGCGCCGCGATCAACGAGCGGTTGTCGACATTGAAGCCGAACTGCTCAAGATCGATCTCCTCGGACGAGAACCTCACTTCCGGGGCGCGGATCAGCCGCCCGGTGTCATCGACCAGCCGCATCACCTTCAGCGCCGCGGCCTTCTCGGCCAGACGCCGCCAGACATCCAGCCGCTCGAGCAGGTCGATCGAGGCGCCGAGCAGCGCCGTGGTGCGGTTGTCGGCATAGGGCGCGCGGCGGGCGAGCAGGGCGGTCTTCGCCCCGGCATCCGCAAGCGCGATGGCGGCGGTCAGCCCAGCAGGGCCACCGCCGATGACCACTGCGTCATAGACATGCGGTGCATCACTCATATCGGGACATTTGACGGGATTGGCGGCATTTTCAAGCCATCAAATTCGATAAAATCTTTCCACCGGTTTGCGCGGCGGAACGCCGCAAGCGCGGATATGCAAACACAGGCGATTCCTGATAGCACTGCCCGGCGATGGAGATCGACCAGACCAGCCAGCCAGCTACGTTTCGGGCATCGCTGCGGATGCGGATGGCGGCATTCTCCGTGCACATCTTCACGGCGATGGGGGCGGGCGTCGCGCTGCTCGCGCTGATGGAGGCCGTGCGGGAGCACTGGGCCGATATGTTCGGCTGGCTCGGGGTGGCCCTGGTCATCGATGCGATCGACGGTCCGATTGCGCGCAAGCTCGACGTGGTTCGGCTGCAGCCGAACTGGTCCGGCGAGGTGCTCGACCTCGTCGTCGATTTCGTCACCTATGTCTTCGTTCCCGCCTATGCGATCACTGCCAGTCATTTGCTGCTGCCGCTGGCGGCGCCGATCCTCGGCATCGGCATCGTGATATCGAGCGCGCTGTATTTCGCCGACCGCAGGATGAAGTCCGCCGACAATCATTTCCGCGGCTTTCCGGGGCTTTGGAATGCAGCGGCCTTCTATCTGTTCCTGCTGCATCCGCCGCCGGCATGGTCGAGCCTTGCCGTGGCGGTCCTGATCGCGCTCACCTTCGCGCCGTTTCACGTGCTGCATCCCCTGCGCGTGACGCGGCTGCGCTGGCTGACACTGTGGGTGATGTCGGCCGGAGCGGTGCTGGCGCTCTACACGCTCGCCCGCGACTTTGACGTCGGCACGCCGATCATCGTGGCACTCTGCGTGATCGCCGCCTATGTCGCCGGCAGCGACGCCGTCATCCGGTTGATGAGGTCACTCAGAACATGATCGAACTGTTGGCCAGCCCGGAAGCGTGGGCGGCGCTACTTACGTTGACGGCGCTGGAGATCGTGCTCGGCATCGACAACGTGATCTTCCTGTCGGTGCTGGTCTCCCGCATCCCGCCGCACCAGGCAAAGCGCGCGCGGCAGATCGGCTTGTTCCTGGCGCTCGTGTTCCGCATCCTGCTGCTCAGCCTGCTGGTGTGGCTGATCGGGTTGACGGAGCCGGTGATCACGGTGAGGGGGCTCGCGCTGTCCTGGCGCGACATCATCCTGATCGGCGGCGGGCTGTTCCTGATCGCAAAGGCGACCCACGAAATTCATGGCGAAGTGGAAGCGCCGGAAGGTGAGGAAGAAGCGGCGTCGGGCGGCAGCGCGTTCTTCTGGGTGATCGTCCAGATCATCATCATCGACATGGTGTTCTCGCTGGACTCGATCATCACCGCGATCGGCATGGCGCAGGATTTGGAGGTTATGGTCGCGGCCGTCGTGATCGCCTGCATCGTCATGTACGTCTCGTCGGGGCCGGTGGCGCGTTTTGTCGCAGAGCATCCCACCACCAAGATGCTGGCGCTGGCGTTCCTGGTGCTGATCGGCGTGGCGCTGGTCGCCGACGGCTTCAGCTTCCACATCCCGCGCGGCTACATCTATTTTGCGATGGCGTTCGCCGCCGCTGTGGAGATGTTCAACGTGCTGGCGAGGCGCAACCGGAAGAAGGCGGTCAAGTAGCCGATCCGGCCCCGCGAGTTGACAACAAGGCGCCGATGGCATTCGGTTCGGTGGCTACGAGATAAGTTGAGGAGAGCCCGACATGACCAAGGCCGTGCGCGTGCACAAGGTGGGAGGCCCGGAAGTCCTCACTTACGAGGACGTCGAGGTGCCGGCGCCGGCCGCGGGCGAGGTGCGGATTCGCCAGCACGCGATCGGGCTCAACTTCATCGACACCTATTTTCGCACCGGCCTCTACAAGGCGCCTGGTCTTCCCTTCATCGCCGGCAACGAGGCGGCAGGCGAAGTGGTCGCGGTCGGTCCCGGCGTGACGAATTTCCATCTGGGCGACCGCGTCGCCTATTATTTCAACCTCGGCGGCTATGCCACCGAGCGCGTCATCCCCGCCGACAAGGTGGTGAAGCTGCCCGACCATATCACCTATGAGCAGGGCGCCGTGCTGATGCTGAAGGGGCTGACGGTCTGGTATCTGCTGCACAAGACCTTCAAGGTGGAGCCGCACCACCGCGTGCTGATCCACGCGGCCGCCGGCGGCATCGGATTGCTCGCCTGCCAATGGGCGCGCGCGATGGGTGCCCACGTCATCGGCACCGTCGGCTCGAAGGAGAAGGCCGATCTCGCGCTCGCCAACGGCTGCGATCACGTCATCCTCTACAATGAGGAGGATTTTGTCGCGCGGGTGAAGCGGATCAGTCGCGGGGAGCTTTGCGACGTCGTCTATGACGGCGTCGGCAAGACCACCTTCCCGGGCTCACTGTCGTGCCTGAAGCCGCGCGGCCTGTTCGTGAGCTTCGGCAACGCGTCCGGTCCCGTGCCGCCATTCGCGCTCGCCGAGCTCAACAACCACGGCTCGCTGTTTGCGACCCGGCCGAAGCTCAACGACTACGTCGCCATCCGGAACGAATTGCTCGAAGGCGCTGACACGCTGTTTGCCGCCGTGATCAACGGCAAGCTGCACGTGCCGATCAATCACGCCTACGCGCTGAAGGATGCCGCGCGGGCGCATATCGATCTGGAGAGCCGCGCGACCACGGGGGCGTCGATTTTGAGGCCGTAGTTCTCTTGCGTCATTGCTTCGCTGCGCTCGCAATGACGGGTGGAGTGTCTCTGATTCAAATGTCAAAGAGCGTCTCCGCTGTCATCGTCCGGCTTGACCGGACGATCCAGTATTCCAGATGCAGCTGAGCCTGAGCCGAAAGGCCGCCGGGTAGTGGATGCCCCGCCTTCGCGGGGCATGACGGTGGAGTGAGGATGAGCGCTTACGTTCTCGCGACGCTTTGCGTCCGAGCTTGCTTCATTTTCCACCCTCTCAATCAGCAGAGGGCGCAGGGAAAGCCGGGTGCTGGTTGCACCCGTGGGCCCCGTGCAGCAAAAAGCACGGGGGTAGGACCACAGGTTCAACCGAAGCATTCCGGCTTTCCCTGCGCGATGGTTTACGGCTTACTT